>CALVIP010000035.1 GCA_944331715.1 uncultured Bacilli bacterium | reverse complement strand
AAGGAAATTATTATGAAATTTAACAAATTAATACCAGAATTAAGTGTAACTAATATAGATAAAAGTAAAGAGTTTTATCTTAATCTAGGATTTAAAATAATGTATGAAAGAAAAGAAGATAAATTTGCCTTTTTAGAATTAGAAGGTAATCAATTAATGATAGAAGAAATTAATGATAACTGGAATACAGGAAAGTTAGAGTATCCCTTTGGTAGGGGTATAAATATAAGCATGACTGTAAGTGATATAGATAACTATTATCAAGAATTAGTTAATAAAAATATAACATTCTATAAAGACATAATGACAAATGAATACGATGTTAATGATAAAACATATTTAGATAAAGAGTTTTTAATTCAAGATCCTGATGGTTATTTATTAAGGTTTAATAATTAGAAAATATTGAATAGCCAAAAGATAAAGCAAAATACAGCCAAAATGCAAAATGAAAGTGAGCCAAAATGTAAAATAAAGATTAACAAAAACTTAAAAATATAGTATAATTTAATTAGGAGGAGATATTAATGGAAAAATATTTACCTAGAATTGTAGATAAAGTATTACAAAATAAACTCGAATATATGGGAGCAGTTTTAATTGAAGGATGTAAATGGTGCGGAAAATCAACTACAGCAAAACAATTCGCCAAAAGTTATATTGAATTTCAAGATCCTGATAAAAAGATGCAATATGATAAAACAAATCAAACTAAACCATCATTATTTTTAGAAGGTGAAAAACCAAGACTATTTGATGAATGGCAAATGTATCCTGTCCTTTGGGATTCCATAAGAATGGATATTGATCATACAGGACTAAAAGGACAATATATTTTAACTGGTTCTGCTAGACCACAGGAAGACAGTGTTATGCATACTGGAACCGGGAGAATTACAAAGTTACTTATGAGACCTATGTCATTATATGAATCTTTAGAATCTACTGGTAGTGTATCTTTAAATGATATTATAAATGGTAATGATATATCAGGAATATCAGAACTAGACTTTGACGGCTTAATCAATGCTATGATAAGAGGTGGGTGGCCTGAATCTTTAAATATTGATGGAGATAATAAATATAAAATTTCTAAAGATTATGTTCAAAGCTTATTAAACGAAGAAATAAAAACTGTAGATGGTACCATCCGAAACACTTCAAAAATGAGGGCAGTTTTAAAGAGTATCTCTAGGAATATATCAACAAATGTAAGTAAAAGTACTATTTTAGAAGATGTTAAAACAGAATTTGCTAGTGAAGTTTCTCGTCCTACATTAGATGATTATTTAAATACTTTAGAAAAACTATATATATTAGAATATATTCCTGCTACAAATCTTAATTTAAGATCTAAAACTCCTTTAAGAGTTTCACCTAAATTAGAATTAGTTGATCCTTCCATTGTAATAGCAACATTAAATTTGAAAAGAGAAGATTTAATAAATGATTTAAATTTTACAGGCTTTATCTTTGAAAATATGTGTATGAGAGATTTAAAGATATATGCTGATGCTATTGATGCAAGATTATCTTATTATAGAGATAAAAATAATTTTGAAGTAGATTGTATTTTAGAAACAGCTGATGGTAAATGGGGAGCAATTGAAATTAAATTAGGAGCAGGAGAAATTCCTGATGCAGTTGCAAATTTAACTAAATTTAAAGAAAATGTAGATACAGATAAATATAAAGAACCATCATTTTTAATGGTATTAACAGGGGCAGATTATTCATATAAACGAGATGATGGAATATATGTAGTATCAATTGGGACTTTAAAAGATTAAACTATTTGCTTTATCTAATATATATTATTTTAATAGAAAGAATTATTGAATAAAAAGTTTTTAATACAAGATTATGATGCTTATTTATTAAGGATTTAATAATTAGAAAATAATGACCAAAATGTAAAATAGATTCTTAATATATAGTATTTATATGCTATAATTCTTTATAAGAAGGTGTTATTTATGAAAACATATTATATTGATTTAGGGTCATCAACAATAAAAGTTTATTGTTATGAGAATGACTTAAAACTTATAGAAGAGCATTCTATATATTTTAAAAATGACTTTGATAGAGAAAAAGGTATAAGTGAAAGTAATTTAAAGGAGTTATGTGATTACTTTGAAGAAATAAAAACTAAATATGATTTAAAGTATTATAATACTAATATTTTTGTTACTGGTATATTTAGAAATTTAACACAGGAAAGAAAAAAAGATTTAGTTAAGTTATTTAATGAAAGATTTGATTTGCATTTTAATATTATTAGTCATGGTATTGAAAATTATTATTTAGCAAAAGCTATGGAGAATGATTATAATAACAAGAAAGTCTTAATTATTAATATGGGTGGTAAAACTACTGAATTAGTAACTTTTGTAGGTGATAAAATAACTGATACTAGAAATCTAACTATTGGAGTTGCTGATTTATTAAATAACTTTGATAAGGTTAACGAAAAATATAGTGGTAATACTGTAGAAGAGATGGAAAAATTTGTTAGAGAAAAATTGTCTAATATTGAATTAGATAAAAATTATGATTGTGCAATATTTACAGGTGGCGAAGAAAGATTTGAATTGCTAACTGGATTTAATTTAGTAGATAATACTTTATTTGATGATAATATTCATAAATATATGCTTAGTTTAGAAGATTATGTTAAAGGTACTGAAAAGGTATTTTATGATATTTCTCTTGATGAATTATATAAGTTAATGCCTAATAATCCTAAATGGATGGATGGTGCAAGAAGTGGTGCCATTATACCTTTAGTATTATTTAAAATGGCAAATGTAAAATGGATTATTCCGTCTGATTTAAATTTAATAAATGGAGTTATTAATGATTTAAAGTAAAGCTTAATTAAGGGGGATGTTATGGTTAAAAATGTTATATCAGTAATAGATGGTGAAGCTGGTAGTTGTGGTAAAGCTAAAGTAGTAGGTGAAATAGCAACTGATAAATCTATTAATTTAGGTGCTGCCATTACTAATTGTATGCCAAATGCAGGACACACTTTTGTGGATGAAAATGGTAGAAAAACTGTTTTTAGGAATATACCAGTGTCTGCGGTTAATCCTAATACAGAGTTATTTATTGGACCAGGTTCTGCTATTGATATGGAAGTGTTTATTAATGAATATGAACAAGTTAGTAAATATCTAGGAGATAGAAAAATTTACGTTCATGAGATGGTGCCTTTAATTGAAGAGAGACATAAACAATATGAAAGGGAACATATTAAGAGTGGTTCAACATTTAAAGGCTGCAATGCTGTTACTTGTGAAAAAAATCTTAAAGATAAAAAATTAGAGTTTTTTAAGAGTTTTAAAAATGCTATTGTTTGTTCAAATGATGAATGGCATGAAAGATTATATGAACATCTTGAAAATCCTTTAGAATATGTAATATTAGAAGGTTCACAAGGTTGTGATTTAGATATTAATCATAGTGGGCATTATCCTAATACTGTTTGTAGAGAAGTTTCTACTATGCAATTACTTGCAGATTCTAGAATTTCCGCAGAGAGATTATTACAAACAGTTATGGTTATAAGACCATTTCCAATAAGAATAAGTAATATCACAAAATCTGGTGAATATATCTATTCAGGAAATTATGGTAAAGGTGAGGAATTAACTTGGACGCAAATTAATCTTGCATCAATGTATGGAAGCTATCCTTGTCATGGTGATGTTGAATGTTTTCCTAATTATTTAAATATTAAAAGATTAAAGAAAATTATTAGTCATTGTCCTCTAGTATGTTTAAAACAAGTCTTTGGAGAAAACTATAAATCAAAGAGTTTAGATACTATAACATTACTTGAAGCATTAGAATTAGAACGATTAATGTATAAATCTAAAGGATTATCTGAATATGAAACAAAGTTAATAGAAGTTCCAATGCTTAATAGCGATTTTCCACCTAATACTATATTTGACCAATCAGAACAGACGACAGTAACAAAAATGGAGAGAAGGGTATTTGATTTAGATATAAAAAAGTTAAAAACAAATTGCCAGATTAATACTCCATCTAGTTTATATTTAAACTTTTTTCAACATTTAGGATTAGAGTTTAATGGAGAAAAAGGTAATTTTGATGATTATTATTTTAATAGATATTTAAGAGAATATTTTGACTGGTTAGAAAGAGAAACAGGAGTTGAAATATCTGCTTTAGGAACTGGTGCTAAAAATAAAGAAAGAATTTTAAAAAAGGAATTAGTTAAAAATATAATAAAATGATATTTTATTAAACATAATTGTATCTCTATAAAAATATTGATATAATACTCATAGATAGAAGGTGTTATTAATGAGAATTGGTATGATAGTTTTATTTGCGATTCTTTATATCGCTTTAATCGCTTTATTTATATTAGGTTATAAAAAGAAACAAAAGAAAGTATGGGTAACTAGTTTAGTGTTATTTCTAATCGCCTTAGTTGCCACTATTATTATAACAAGCATCTATGCTTGATTTTTTTTTGATTTTGTAGTATAATAAGCCTCACTAAAGGGGAGATGGAGAGTGGATTTAATAACTGAAGAAATAAAAGAATCTAAAAACTTTCAAATACTATCTAAAGTGTTTTCTTATCACTATACAAATAAAGATAATTTAAAGCCTATTATTTCATATGATGAATTTAAAGAAGTATTAACAAATTTTATTGAAGAGATTATGCAAAATTATTTAACAAAATCAGGCAATATTAACGAACAAGGAAGCTGTGAAATAGTTAATTTTAATAATAGAAAATCTGGAGATTGTATAGATACTAAAATTAGATTAGATGAAGATGGGGTAAAAGATATATTTTTAGGAGATTTAATTATGTTTACTCCTTATCATGAACTTACTCATTTTAAGTATAATGTTGATATTGCAAGTGGTAAAGTATATGGAAGTCTTGTTAGATATCTTAAAGAGCGGTTAATAAGAAAAGATGGTGTGACTTACATAAATGGATATGATGATTTTTATTATTCTCTTAATTATGATTGTATAAGTATTGAAACACTTGCAAACATGGAAGGAATTTATAACCTAGCAAAAATATTAGATATGATGAGAATAGATTTAACAAAAGCAGACCAATTAACTTTAATCTTGTTAATGGAACGTAATGTATCTTTATATAATAAACATTTAAGAGATTTAACACTTAATTTAAAATCTAATCTTTTTTATCAAAACTTTGAAGATTTTTTTGATTTAATAGTTGAAGATCATCCTGAATGGCTAGACTATAAACAATTACAAATAGAGTATTATCGAAATGAAGAAGGAAAAGTTAAGAAAAGAACATCTGAAGAATTACAAAGCCTTTTAGAAAGAGAAGAAGATGAAGAAATTAGAAAATATATTAAAAGTCTTTTAAAACATAATAAAGATAAAAAAGAAGAAAAGTTTAAACAAAAGAAACATGATTACATTAAGTTTTCTAAAATAACAAATGTTAATAAATAAAAATACTGTCAAGAATAGTATTTTTTTTAATGAAATTATACATTTAATGGTATAATAAGAATGCAAGGAGGTATGAAAAAATGAGAGAAGAATGGAAAGGCTTTAAAGAAGGAGCCTGGACTAAAGAAATAAATGTTAGTGATTTTATTAAAACTAACTATAAGGGATATGATGGAGATGAAAGTTTCCTAGAAGGGACTACAGAGAAAACAGATAGAGTTTGGGGAAAATGTAGTGACCTATTAAAAGAAGAATTAAAAAAACATGTACTTGATATTGATGTTGACCATATGTCAGGGATTAATGCTTTTAAGCCAGGTTATATCAGTAAAGATGATGATGTAATCGTAGGACTTCAAACAGATGCCCCACTAAAAAGAATAGTTAATCCTTATGGTGGAATTAGAATGGTTTATCAAGAATTAGATGCTTATGGATATAAATTAAATCCTGAAGTTGATAAATATTTTAATGAATACCGTAAAACTCATAATCAAGGTGTTTTTGATGCTTATACACCTGAGATTAGAAAAGCAAGACATGTTGGTCTATTAACAGGACTACCTGATGCTTATGGTAGAGGTAGAATAATAGGGGACTATAGACGTGTCGCTTTATATGGTATTGACTATCTAATGGAACAAAAGAAAGATGAGTGGGATAATAAACTATTAGGACCAATGACTAATGAGTTAATTCAACTAAGAGAAGATGTTTCTATGCAATATCGTGCTTTAGATGAAATTAAGAAAATGGCTAAAGGTTATGGTTTTGATATCTCAAGACCAGCACGTAATGGTAAAGAAGCAGTACAATGGACTTACTTTGGTTATCTAGCATCTGTAAAAGAAAATAATGGTGCGGCTATGAGTTTAGGTAGAGTTGATGCTTTCTTTGATATTTACTTTGAAAGAGATTTAAATGATGGAACAATAACTGAAAAAGAAATTCAAGAGATTATTGACCAGTTTGTTATTAAACTAAGATTAGTTAGACACTTAAGAACTCCAGAATATGATGAATTATTCTCAGGTGACCCAACTTGGGTAACTGCATCTATCGGTGGTGTTACTACTGAAGGAAAAAGTATGGTAACTAAGACGAGTTATCGTATATTACATACACTAACTAACCTAGATACAGCTCCTGAACCAAATATGACTGTATTGTGGGCGAGAGGATTACCTGAAAACTTCAAGAAATATTGTGCTAAGATGAGTATTGGAACAGATGCTATCCAATATGAAAATGACGATGTAATGCGTCCAGTATATGGTGATGACTATGCTATCGCTTGTTGTGTATCTGCAATGAGAGAAGGAAAAGATATGCAATTCTTTGGAGCTCGTTGTAATCTTGCTAAAGCACTTCTATATGCTATTAACGGTGGTGTTGATGAAGTTAAAGGTGACCTAGTTGTTGAAGGATTCCCTAAGATGACTGATGAA
>CALVIP010000034.1 GCA_944331715.1 uncultured Bacilli bacterium | reverse complement strand
AAATTTTATAGGGTGACACTGATATTTTCTTTTCTTTTGCCGCCACAAATATAATTTATAGGAATGTGATATGTCATCGCTAGTATAACTAGTTTATTAGTTGGAATTCTAGTTTTACCATCTTCATAATAAGAATAACTTGATTGTCTAATGTTTAAAACTTTTGCAAATTCTCTTTGTGTTTTCTTTAATCTTAGGCGATATCTTTTTAATTGATTTCCAATAAATTCTACACTTATATCTTTTTCATATATAATTTCACGTTTATCTGATGTTAAATTAAGCATATATTCAACATTTGTATGGAAATATTTAGCAAGTTCAACTAGTTTTTCTATTGGAAAATTAACATCACCTAATTCCCACATAGCGTAGGTAGTTCTTTTAACGCCAAGAATTTTAGCAACGTCTATTTGTTTTAAATCATGATCTTCTCTTAAATCTCTAATTTTCCCAAACTGCATCTCTACCACCTTAACCATATTTTATTACAGTCATTTGAATATTAAGAGATTTGTCAAAATAACTGATAAACAAAAATTTTTGGAGCAAAAAAATAGATATGGTTAATTATTATAATAGGAGGTGGTAATAATAAAAAGATTAAAAATAGTTTCGCAGGAATCAAGTTACGACTGTGGCCTTTCCTGCCTGCTCATGATAGCTAAATTTTATAATTGTAATGTTTCAAAGGACTACTTAGAAAGAGTTAGTAATACTTTTTCTGATGGCACAACTATGTATGGTTTGTTGGAGGCAGCTTTGTCTTTGGGCTTTGATGCTTATGGAAAGAAAGGTGATGTCAGTGATATACCTAAAATATCACTTCCTGTAATTGCCCATATTAAAATTGATGAAAAGAAGAACTTATATCATTATGTAGTAATTACTAATATCACTGATAAGAAAGTTATTATTAAAGATCCTAGTAAACTTATTAAGACTCTATCAATAGAAGAGTTTAGTAAGATAGCGACAGGTAATTATCTTTTTATTAAGAAAACTGCTAGTATTAAGAGATTTGTAAAGGTAAAAATTATTAGAGACGAGATTATAAAATTACTTATTAATAATAAAAATACTCTTACCTTTATGTTAATTTCAATAATACTTAGTATTAGTCTTGAGCTTTTGAATTTGTTTTCTTTAAAGATAATTTTAAATAATGCTTTAACAGTTAAATCTACTTACAATTTAGTAGTTTTGTTACTTATCTTTCTTTATCTTTTAGTATTAAAGACTTTTTATTCATACTTTATACAACTTACTGCTTTGAAACTTACAAAGAAACTTAGTTATCAGTTAAAACTTAATTTAATGAAACAGTTATTATCACTTCCTAATTTATACTATCAAACTAAGGAAAGGGGGATTATTATATCATTATTTAACGATATAGATACTTTTGCAGATTCATTATTATCTTCAGTATTAACATTTATTAATAGTACTTTTATATTAATATTTATCTACATATTCTTTATGAGTTTATCAAACCTATTAGCTCTCATCATTATAATTAGTAGTATTATTTTATTTCTTTTTATTTATTTTCAGAAGAGATTAAGTACTAATCTAATTAGTAAGTATTATCAAGTTAGAGATAATTATAATAGCAAGTTACAACAAGTAATTATTAATAATGATAAGATTAAGGGTCTACATTTAGAAGAAGTAATGTTTAAGAAAATTAGAAAGGTTACTGATAATGTAGAAGAAGAGAATTATAGAGTTAGTAGGTATAGTGAAATTATAAGAAATATCTTAAGTTTATTAGAAGGTATTATTTACTTACTAGTTTTAGGTGTAGGTGGCTTTATCTTAATAACTACAACTGATATTAGTTTGGCAACATTCTTACTACTAGAAGGTTTTATCTTTATGGGGTTAAGAAATGTAGAGAACTTAGTATTAATTATCTTAAAATATCAAAATGCTAAAAAAATAAAGGAAAGATTAGATGATATCTTTAATTATGAGAAGGAACTGTTATTACCTTTTCCTAATTATAATTACAATACTAAAAATATGGGGATAACTATATCTAATTTATACTTTAAATATAAAGATAATCTTGTTTTAAATAATATTAATATGAAGATTAAGCCAAGAGATAAGGTATTTATTTATGGAGATTCTGGTAGTGGTAAAAGTACTCTTGTTAAATTGTTAGGAAGATTCTTACCACTTGATTTTGGACATATTAAGCTTGGTAATATTGACTTAACTCATTATAATCTTTATGATCTTAGAAATATTATTACTTATGTTTCTAATAAAGAGATGATTAGTAATACTAATATTAAAGAGAATATTTATTTATCTAGAAAGCCTAATATTAATCAAAATACACTTTTATCTATTACAGGAGTAAAGAAATTATTTAAAGATAAAAAATATAATCTTGATACCGTTCTTTTAGAAGATGGGGAAAATATTAGTATGGGAGAAAGGTCTAGAATTAATCTTGCTCAAGCTTTCTTTAAACCTAGTTATATTTATATACTTGATGAATGTCTTAGTAATGTAGATATAGAGTTAGAAAGAGAGATACTTAAAAACATCTTAAATTATTATCAAGATAAGATAATTATTTATATTTCTCATCGTCTTAATAATAAAGATTTGTTTAATAGAGTATTTTATTTAGAGAAAGGGAAATGCCATGAAGAGTTATAGGAAGAAGAGATTACTTTTATTTTCTCTTTTCATTACCTTTATTTTAACTATCGTATTCTTTTATCTAATAAATACTGTTAAACTATGGACTTATAATACTGTTAGTATCTTAAATATAGATGATAATGTTATTACAGTTTTTACTACATTAGATTTAGACTTATTTGAAGATAATAATTTCTTCTACTACGATACCTTAAAATATACCTATAAAATAAATAATAAAGAAGATTCTGAAGATGGATTTATCTTGATGTTAGAGTTAGAGAAATCTTTTAAATTAGTTAATGATGATATGGTAATACTTTTACCTAATAAACGGGAAACCATACTTAGTTTGATAATAGATAGTTGGAGGGTAAAATGAAAGAATTAACAAAAAATGAAATGAAGAATATTAAAGGGGGAGCAGGTTTATCTGCTGCTGTTATAGGAATTGGTGTATCTATAATTATTTCTTTTGTAGTAGGAGTAATTAGTGGTTTTACTAATCCTGAACCATGTGGAGGTGGTGATTAGAATGAAAGATTTATCAGTTAAAGAGTTAAAAAATATTAAAGGAGGATTTTCTTTAACATCAACTGCTATTAAATATGTAGGAGATTTAATCGAAATATTAATATTAGCAGGAAGAAAGTTAGGAAGTTCTCTTAGAAGAATAGGGAGTGGTGATATATGTCCCTTAGAATAAAGAGATATGTTAAGTTAATAAGTTTTAGTTTACTTAATGTCATAATGGTACTTACTTTTTATAATTTTGGCATATTTTTAGGTGAAATATTACAAAATGTGTAAAAAATGTCAAAAAAATGTTGTACTTTAAATGTTCTTAGTGTTATAATCAGTTGTAGAAAAAAGCGAAGGGAGGGATAATAGTAATGGCACAGGTAACTGTAAAAAACGGTAATCTTGATGGAGCGATAAAAAGATATAAACAAAAGCTTGCACGTAGTGGTGTCCCTTCTGAAGCTAAGAAGCACGATGCTTATGATAAACCAGGAGTAAGAAGAAGAAAGGCTAAGAAAGAAGCTATTAAGAATGCTCGTAAGAATGAACGTAAGAGAAGAAGAGAAAGAGATTAATCTTTCTTTTCTTTTTTTCTTTTTAATATCATAAAATTTTATAGGTGAAGTTTTATGGCTTATAACTATTTAAGAAATTTTTTAGATCCAATAGATTTTCATATTGATATATATGATAAGAAAATTCATATTACTAATTATGAGAAAATATTAACTCTTGGTAGTAATAAAATAATTATAAAAGCTAAGTCTCGTAAAATAACATTAGAAGGAAGAGATTTTTCTTTAAAGAAGTTAGCAGATAGGGAGTTATTAATATTAGGTAGTTTAAATAATTTGGAGATTAAATATGAGTAGTTATATATTAAGAGTAACCGGTAAGAGAATAGATACCTTTTTAATGTTATTAGTTAGATTTAATGTTAATTTTAAGATGATTAAAAGAAGTAGAGACTCTATTATAATAGAAGTCTTAGAAGAGGATTATGAAAAGCTTTTAAAGATTAATACTACTTATAAAATAGAGATTGTTAAAAGAAAAGGGCTTCTTAATATTATTCATTTTATTAAGATGAGAAATTATTTTGTAATAATAGTTTTACTTGGCTTTGCTTTCTTTAATCTTCTTACTAATTTAGTGTTTTCTATTAAAGTAATTGATACTGATAGTGAGTTAAGGGAGATAATACTTACGGATTTAGAAGAGTTGGGGCTTAAAAAATATAGTTTTAAGATAAGTTATAAGGAAAAAGAGAAGATTGAAGAGAAGATTCTTGCTAAAGAAAAAGATATATTAGAGTGGATTGAAATAGAAGAAAAAGGTGTTAGTTATGAAGTTAAACTTATTAGAAGAGTAAAAGATGATATTAAAAAAGAGACAGAGCCTCGTGATATCGTGGCTAAGAAAACAGGACTTGTTACTAGAATAGAAGCAGAGAGTGGGGAAGTTGTTACTAAGAAAAATGCTTATGTTAAAGAAGGAGATACTTTAATTAGTGGACTTATTAAAAATAATGGTAATATTGTTAGTAAAACGAGAGCGATAGGTCATGTATATGCAGAGATTTGGTATAAAGTATCACTATCTTTACCTCGTAATTATCATGAAGAGATAAAAACTGGGAAGAATAAAACTGTACTTGAAATTAGCTTTTTAAGTGATGATATTGCACTTACAGACTTCGATAAATATAAACATTCAAAAGATACTAAAACTGTACTTTATAAACATCCTTTACTACCTATTAGTATTAATTTAACAAAGAAAGAAGAGGTTAAGACTACTGATATAGACTTTAGTGAAAATTATGAAAAGAATATAAAACCGTTAGCGATAGAGAAATTAAAAAATAAATTAGGTAGTGATATTAAGATCTTTTCCGAAAAGGTTTTGAAAAAAAAAGAGAATACTGATAGAATAGATATAGAAATATTTTTTAAAGTTGAAGAAGACATTACTAGTTATAAATCATTAAAAGACTTTAATATAGAAGAAGAGAATAAAAAATTAGAAGAAGAAAGTAGGTAATAGTAATATGTTTACAAGTTTAAGTCGTACTATTGGTAATGTTTTTGAATTTAGTTTACCTATGATAATAATATCTGTTGTAGTTGCTATTACTTTGAGAGCTGCTGATATAGTTAAAAATAAAAAAGAGTTTTGTTTTTATAAAGAATTAATCGCTTTATCATTTATCATATATATACTTTGTTTATTCCAAGTAGTTACTTTTCAAGATAATAATAATATTTCTAGTAATAATTTAATTCCTTTTAGAGAAATGTTTAGGTATGATTTAGGTAGTAGATTATTTTTAAAGAATGTTTTAGGTAATATAATTATGTTCTTACCATATGGATTCTTTACTAGTTACTTTTTAAAAGAAAAGAAATTACTTCCTATATTCATATTAACTGTAGTTACATCTTTAACTATTGAATGTACACAGTTAATGATAGGTAGAGTTTTTGATATTGATGATATTTTATTAAATATAATGGGGGGAGTTTTAGGTCATTACTTATATATTCTTATTTTAAAGATAGGAGATATGTGTCCTAGTGTATTACAAAGAGAGTGGTTTTTAAATTTAGTGTCTATTATTCTTTTAGTGGGATTAATAACATTACTTTAAAACCCTCTTTTTTTGTGTTATAATCTAACCATTAGAAAGGAACGTGATTTTCTGTGAACGAGGTTGCTATATATAATAAGACAGATGAAGAGTTTACTTATAGCGATATAATAGAAAAAGTTGTAAATAAAGCTTTTGAAGTTGAAGGTGTAAAAAAGGCAAGTTGTAGTATAATAATTGTTGATAATACTTTTATTCATAAACTTAATAAAGAGTATCGTGGTATTGATAGAGTAACTGATGTTATTAGTTTTGCTTTAGAAGATGATAAAAGTATGGTTATTCCTGATGATATTAGATTATTAGGAGATATTTATATTTGTTTAGATAAAGCAAAGGAACAAGCTAAAGAATATGGTCATTCTTTGGAAAGAGAGTTATGTTTTTTAGCAGTGCATGGTGTTTATCATTTGTTAGGATATGATCATGAGACTGAAGAAGATGCAAAAATTATGTTTAAAAAACAAGAGGAGGTTTTGATGGAATATGGCATCACCAGATAGAAAGAAAAAACAGTTTGGGTTTAAGAGAATACTTTCAAGTATTAAGAATTCTTGGAATGGATTAAAGGCTGCATATAAAAACGAACAGAGTGTATATATACATTTAGTATGTAGCATTATTTTACTAGTGCTTAGTTTTTTACTTGAGATATCTTTGACACAGTGGTTGATTATAATTGCAATTATAGGATTAACTTTGGTAGTTGAACTTCTTAATACAGCGATAGAAAGTACAGTTGATCTTGTTACTGAAGAGTTTCATCCTCTTGCTAAAGTTGCTAAAGATACGGCAAGTGCAGCGGAGTTTGTACTTACTTTGACTAGTGCTCTTATTGCTTTGATGATTTTTATACCTAAGATTATGGAGTTATTTTAATATTTTGTTAACTCAAGAGTGTTGACTGTAAAAAAACTTTTTAGGAAATGGTATATCATAATAATGAAGAGTAAAAATTAATAAGAAGTTAGGAGGAGATACTCTTGAGAGAAAATTTAGTTGTAAGAAGCAGCAGTGCTCTAGTTCTTGATTTTTGAAAGGCAAAGTCATAGTGAAGGTATTCAAGTTAGATCCCGTGAAGGAGATTTGTGGTTAACACAGAAGGCAATGGCTGAACTTTATAATTGTTCTTCTGATAATATTGGGTTGCATTTAAAAAATATTTATAATGATATGGAACTTGATAAAGACTCAACTACCGAGGATTTCTCGGTAGTTCGAAAAGAAGGTAATAGAGAAGTTAACAGAAAATTAAAATATTACAATTTAGATGCTGTTATTTCAGTTGGTTATAGAGTTAATTCTGATAGGGCAATTCAGTTTAGAAGGTGGGCT
>CALVIP010000033.1 GCA_944331715.1 uncultured Bacilli bacterium | reverse complement strand
GAGAAGTACTAGAATTATTTCCCGGGAAATAATTTATAAAGAAGAGTGTTAATTTAAACCTATATATTGTAATAGTACTTAATGTTTCACGAGAAACATATAAAGAAAATGTTTAATTTTATATAGAAAAGTACAGAAATTATTTCCCGGGAAATAATTTCTGTGGAAATAGTTTGTTAAGGGTAAATAAAAATTCTTGAATTTATCTTCTTTTTTTTGTATACTGTTACCGTGCAATAAATTAGTTTGGAATCAGGTCAGGATGGAGACATAGCAGCCTTAACAAGTCTAATTTATGTGCACTTTTTTTATACAATAATGGAGGTTTTTATGAATGATTATGAATATATGATATTGGCTTTAGAAGAAGCTAAAAAAGCTTATGATGAAGGTGAAGTTCCAGTTGGTGCTGTAATAATGAAAGATGATAATGTAATTGCTAAAGCATATAATACTAAAGAAAAAAATAAATGTTCGTTAGAACACGCTGAACTTTCGGTAATTAAGTTAGCTTGTGGAAAATTAGATAATTGGAGATTAATTGGGACTACTATTTATGTTACTCTCGAACCTTGTCCAATGTGTGCCAGTGCTATTAAACAAAGTAGGATAAATAGAGTTGTTTATTTGCTCGACAATAATGATATTTATACTTCAAAAATTGTTAATGAAATTTTTAGTTTACATGATGCAAATGCACCTGTGGAAAAAGTGAAACTTGATATTTCTAAATTTAATGAAGAAGATATTGATATTATTAGTGAATTTTTTAGAAAAAGAAGATATTAAACATATGTTTTATATGTTCTTTTTATCTTTTGTTTGTTATACTATTTGTGTTTAGTGAGGTGAGGTATATGTATCAAGCTTTGTATCGTAAATATAGGCCTACTGTTTTTGATGATGTAGTAGGACAGAATGTTGTAGTTAATACTTTAAAAAATGCTATTAATTATAATCATATTAATCATGCATATTTATTTTCTGGTCCTAGAGGAACAGGTAAAACTACTATTGCTAAAATCTTTGCAAGATCAGTTAATTGTTTAGAACCTATTGATGGTGTCGCCTGTGGAAAATGTAAAAACTGTTTATATTCATTTTCGAAGGAATGTATGGATATTATTGAAATAGATGCTGCTTCTAATAATGGTGTAGATGAAATAAGGGAACTTCGTAGTAAGGTTGGTATTTTACCAAGTGAACTTAAATATAAAGTTTATATTATAGATGAAGTACATATGTTATCTATTGGTGCTTTTAATGCTTTGTTGAAAACTATTGAAGAACCACCAGAACATGTAATCTTTATATTAGCAACAACGGATCCTCAAAAAATACCTGCTACTATTATATCTAGGTGTCAGTGGTATTCTTTTAAGAAGATTAGTAATGATGATATTGTTAAAAGACTTACGGAAATTGTTAATGATGAGAATATTAAAGTTGATGAGAAAGTTCTTGGAAAAATAGCTCAAGCTTCTGATGGTGGACTTCGTGATGCGATAGGACTTCTTGATAAATTAAGAGCTTACTGCACTGATGAGATTACTTTGGATGACTTTTATGAGATAAATGGAGAAGTTAATGATGAAGAGTTAAAAAAACTAGAAAAATTAATATTTTCTTTTGATGTAAGTGAAGTACTTTCTTTTATTGAAAAATATTATAGAGATGGGAAAAACTTAGTGCAAGTTGTTAAACAGTTAATGATACTTATTAAAGATGAGTTATTTAATCATTATATTAATAGTGACGAACTTATTTTTGAAGAGTCTGAACTTGTTAATTTTCTAAATCTTTTGAATGAACATTTAGTTGAATTAAAGAAAGCAGATGATGTTAAGTTATCTATAGAAATATTTCTATTACATTATATGAATGAACATAAAAATCCTGAAACTGTACGAAGTGAAGCTGTTCATTTTCAACCTAAATCAACTGAAGAAGTATATATAAGGCCTAAGAAAAAAGAAAAAACTATTTCTACAGAGGCAGTGGAAAAACAAAAAGAGGTAAAAACTTTATCAACAGAAATTGTGAAAAAAACAAATGAACAAATAAAAAAATATGAAGAGTTAATGTTAATAAGAAGTAAAAATACAATGATAGAAGCAGTGAAAGATGAGTTAAATAAAGAAACAGTTAATCTTGATAAACTTAATGATTATACTTTTGATCCTAATAATGGATATCTTGCTTGTGAGCTTTTAGATGGCAAGGTAAGAGCATCTAGTCCTAAAAATATTATCATTAGTTATGATTATGAAGGAATGGTAGATAAGCTTAGTAATCATTTTAATAAGTTAAATGACTTTTATAATGAAAAGACAGGCTCACTTAAAAAAATTGCTTTTATTACTACTACAAAATGGAATGAGTTAAAACAAGAATACATTAATCTTCATAAGCAAGGAAAACAATTTGAATATCAAGAAGAACCTATATTGAATAGTTTGGAAGAAGATGTTAAAATAAATAATGAATCTGATGATTTAATAAATCAAACTATTGAGATGTTTGGAGATTTAGTAGAAGTTGAATAGAAAGAAGGAATAATATGAATATACAAGCAATGATGAAACAAGCTCAAAAATTACAAAGTGATATGATGAAAGTTAAAGATGAAATCGATAAGATGGAATTTTCTAGTACTAATGGATTAGTAACAGTTAAAATTAATGGTAAGAAAGAAGTTTTAGAAGTTAAGATAGAAAATGATTCTGATTTTTCTAGTGATGATTTAGAAATGCTTCAAGATATGATTGTTATTGCAACTAATGATGCAATGAAACAAGTAGATAAAGTAACAGAAGAGAAGATGGGACGTTTTAGTTCTATACCTGGGTTATGTTAATGTATCCTGATAGTTTAAAGAATTTAATAGAGAGTTTTGAAAACTTTCCAGGAATTGGGGAAAAGACAGCAGAGCGTATGGCTTTTTCTGTTCTTTCTTTTGATGAAGATAAGTTTAAATTATTACAAGAAAATTTAGAAGATGTTAAAAATAATATTCATCCTTGTAAGATTTGCAATACTCTTACTGATAAAGATAAATGTTTAATTTGTGAATCTGATTTAAGAGAGAAAGGGACTATTTTAGTAGTAGAAGATTCTAAGATAGTATTTCTTTTTGAAAAGTTAGGTACTTATAAAGGATTATATCATGTTATTAGTGGACTTATTTCTCCACTTGATGATATTAATCCTGAAGATATTGGACTTGATATGTTATTAGATAGAGTAAAGAATGAAAATATTAAAGAAGTAATACTTGCTTTGAAGCCTAGTGTAGAAGGAGAGATAACCTCTTTATATATTAAAAAAATATTAGAAGGAATGAATATTGTTGTTACTAGACTTGCTAGTGGTGTTCCAATAGGTGCTGATATGGAATACATTGATACTCTTACTTTGGAAAGAGCTTTAGAAGATAGAAAAGAACTTTCATAATATTAAATACTTTTTCATATGCTTTATTAGGTGAAGACTATGAAGCAAGTTATGAAGAAAGTATGGCGTATTTTACAGAAAATAATAATTAGTACATTTATACTATATGGTTATAATTTAATTGCAACGAGATTTAATTTAGTTATTCCTATTAATGTTTTTACAGTAGGATCTGTTAGTATACTTGGTTTTCCAATGCTTTTTGTTTTAGTTTTATTAAAAGTATTAATGTTCTAAGAAAGGATGTAGTAATGGATTTAGAAGTAGAGTCTTTACAACCTATGTTTTATAATCAGATAATGAAAGCTCTTGATAAGGGCTTTTTGTCGCATGCATATTTAATAGAAACTAATAATAATAGTTTAGATATTGTAAAGAAATATATTCTTTTTTTAGTAAAGAAAATATATGAAGACTCTTATAAAAATCATGATGTTACTATTTCTAAAGATAAGTTATTTCATTTAATAGAGAATAATGAATTTCCTGATTATATAGAAGTTAATCCTGTTAATAATCAAATAAAAAAAGAACAGTTACTTTTTATTAGAGATGAGTTTTCTAGTAAATCCTTATATAATACAAGAAAAGTATATGTAGTGTTTGAATGTGATAAGATGAATGTTAGTGCTTCTAATACAATACTTAAGTTTCTTGAAGAACCTAGTGATGATGTAGTGGCTATTTTTGTTACTAGTAATCAGTATAATGTTTTAGATACTATTAGGTCTAGATGTCAGATTATGAGGCTTCAATATGAAGAAAGTAATGAGAATAGCTTTTCTGAAGAAGTGCTTTCTTTTATAGATGATATAAATAAAAGAAAAAGTGATGATTTATTACTTAAATTTAACTATTATAGTAGTAATTTCTTTAATGATAAGAGTTCATCTACTGATTTTATTAGAGAATTACTTAAATATTATAAGAGCTTATTAAATAAAGAAGATAATGCTATTAATTTAGAGGAAGTAATTAATATTGTTTCTATATTAGATGAAAAGTTGAAGAAGTTGAAGTATAATGTTAATATGAAGTTGTGGATTGATGATTTATTACTTTCTTTGATGGAGGTGTAGGATGAAGTTATTAAAGATTTCTTATATAGATGAGTTATTTAATGATTATGATTATGTAAAATATCCAGAGAATACTTTTTTTAAAGTAGGATGGGAGATTATTGTTAAGAATGATGATTTGTTAAAGATTGCATCTATAGTAAGTATAGAAGATAAAGATGATTTTGATGTTACTACTAGTTTTGTTAGAGTTGCTACTAAAAGAGATAGGGAACAACATAATAAAAATAAGAAAGATAGTATAGAGGCTTTAACTCTTGCTCAAGAGAAATCTTTAGAGCTTGATTTAGATATGCATTTTATTTCTTCTTTCTATACTTTTGATAGAAAACAATTATTTCTTTGTTATACGGCAGATGCTAGAGTTGATTTTAGGGAACTTGCTAAAGTATTAGCACAAAGATATAAGACAAGAATAGAGCTTAGACAGATTGGTGTTAGAGATAGAGCTAAAAAGATTGGAGGTCTTGGTCCTTGTGGTTTATTCCTTTGTTGTAGTACTTTCTTAACAGATTTTGCTAGTGTTTCTATTAATATGGCAAAGAATCAGTTTCTAGCTTTAAATCCTACTAAGATAAATGGAAGTTGTGGTAGACTTTTATGTTGTTTAAACTATGAAGATGAAGTTTATACTGAGTTAAAGAAAGGTTTACCTAGTATTGGAAGTTTAGTTGAAACTAATGATGGGTTAGGTAAAGTTACAGAAGTTGATGTTTTTAAGAGAACATATAAGGCAGAATTTAAAGATAAAGGAGTACTTGAGTTTAGTGTTAATGAATAAAAAAATAGAATTTTCTCATAATGGTAAGAACTTGATATTATATTATGATGATAACTACTTTAAGATTACTACTGATAATCTTGCTCTTGCTAACTTTATAAAAATTAAAAGTAAAGATAAGTTATTGGTAGAGTTTGGTAGTGGACTTTTATCTATTCCTTTACTTTTATCTACTAGGACTGATATAAAAATGGTAGGGATAGAAAAAGATAGTATTGCTTGTAAACTTTCTAGTATGTCTATAAAAGATAATCATTTAGAAGATAAGATTAAAGTTATTAATGATGATATAAAGAATTTGGATAAATACTTTGAAATTAATTATATTGATATTATAGTATGTAATCCACCATATTTTCTTTTAGATAATGAATCTACTACTAGTGATAAAGAATATTTGAAGATGGCAAGACACGAAGGTGATATGACTATTAGTGATGTAGCACGTCTATCAAAGATTTATTTAAGAGATGGAGGAAGTTTATTTTTAGTAAGTCGAGTGGATAGACTTTTTGAAATTAGAGATATTTTAATAGAAAATAAGTTGGCAATTAAAGAGATACAGTTTATTTATCATGATTTAGATAATACTTCTAAACTTGTTTTGATAGAGGCTAGGAAGAGTGGTAAAGAACATGGATTAAAGGTTTTAAAACCTATTATTTTAAAGGAGGATAACGATAATGAATAATTATATTTTAGTACACGGAAGCTTTGGAAATCCATTTGTTAACTTTATTCCATATTTACGTGGCGAGATAGAAAAGAGAAATTTTGAAGTGTATACCCCAGATTTTCCTACTGGTGTAGGTTATCAAAATTATACAAATTGGTCTAGATTGCTTAAATGTTATTTAGATGCAGGAATATTAAATGAGAATACAACTATTTTCGCTCATTCTATTGCTCCTGTCTTTGTTTGTAAGTTTTTAATAGAGAATAAAGTTAAAGTAAAGAGATTAGTGTTTGTTTGTGGTTTTAATAACTATCTTGGTATTGATGAGGATTATGATGCTGTAAATAAAACTATGTATTTAGATAATTTAGAAGATATTAAAAATTATTGTAATGATATAATTTGTTTTTATACTAAAAATGACCCATATGTTAAGTATGAAGTTGAAAAAGATTTTGCAGATTTAATTTCTACTAAACAAGTTGTTATAGAAGATGGAGGACATCTTAATTCAGAGTCTGGTTATACAGAATTTAAAGAGTTATTAGAATTTATATAGGAAACAATATTTGGAAAGGAAAAAGTGATACTAATGGATAAACCTAGTTTATATTTAATACCTACACCTATTGGTAATTTAGATGATATTACTATTAGAGGTTTAAAGACTTTAGAACTTGTTGATGTTATACTTTGTGAAGATACTAGGGAAACTTCTAAGTTACTTAGTAAATACAATATAAAAAACAAGTTAGTAAGTTGTCATGAATTTAATGAAGATAAGATGAAAGATAAGGTATTAGGTTATTTAAATACTGGTTTAAATGTAGGATTAGTTACTGATCAGGGGACTCCTTTAATTAGTGATCCAGGTTATAGAATAGCCCTCTATATTTCTTCACATAATTATAATATAGTGAGTTTGCCTGGGGCGACTGCATTTGTTCCAGCTTTAACAATATCTGCTTTAGTGCCACAACCTTTTACTTTTTATGGATTTCTTAATGCTAAGAAGAATAAACAGATTAAAGAATTAGAGTCTTTAAGAAATCATCCATATACATTAATATTTTATGAAGCACCTCATAGACTAATAGATACATTAAATAATATAAAAGAAGTATTTGGTGATAGAAAGATTTGTGTAGTTAGAGAAATATCTAAGAAGTATGAACAAGCGATAAGAGGTAAAATTAGTGAAGTATTAGAAACTGATTTTCCTATTAAAGGAGAATTTGTTATTGTGGTAGAAGGTGCAGTTTTAGAGTTTGATTTTAATAGTATGAGTATT
>CALVIP010000032.1 GCA_944331715.1 uncultured Bacilli bacterium | reverse complement strand
GGAGAAGTATATGGATAATTTTGAAGTACTACAAAAAGCTATTACGGAGACTAAATATTTGTCACAAGAAAATACTTATCGTTATAGACCTATTATGCGTTTTTTCTATCATAAATATGAACAAGCAGAAAACTGGCTTTTTAAAGAAGAAATCTATGATGAATTAAAGGATAAAATAGATAATTATACTATGGAAGATTTAGAACGAGATTTAGAGTTTTTAGTAGATAATTTAAGTTTAACTACTGTTCAAGATGTTAATAATATTAACTCACTTCAAGACTTTAAATATAAAAAATATAGATATCAATTAACAGATTATGCTATCGCTATAGAACGTATGACTATTGAACTTGAAGAAATGGAAGTAAAGGTTGCATCTTTATCTCCTAAAAGATTTGAGGTATTAAGAGATTTATTAAGAAAATTAAAAAGTATAGATTCTTTATCTAATGAAGAGTTAATGGATACATGGGAGAGAATTACTAATGAATTTAGTGATATTAATAGAAACTATCAAGATTTCTTAAAGAAGTTTCAAGAATCTAAAACAGAAGAACTTTTACAAAGTACAGTCTTTCTAGAATATAAAAATAAAATGATTCAGTACTTAAAAGATTTTATAACAGGATACTTAAATCAAGCAGAAATTATAAGGGATATTTTAAAGAGTGTGGATACTAATTTTGAAACTATTCTTGTAAAACGTTTAGAAGAAGGGGAAAGAAATATTCCTAAAATAGCTTTAGACTTTAATTATCAGAAATTTAATCAAGTTAATCTAGGTAAATGGAGAAGTATTTATAAATGGTTTGTTAATACTAATGATAAAAGTGAAGGGGATAGACTACTAGAAGTTACTAGTAATCTTATTAGTAGAATTACTAAATGTGCTAATAGTTTGATAGAACTTCATGGTAATATGATAAAACGTAAAGAAGAGTATAAACATATTTGTAAACTATTTGATAAAATGCCTAATCTAAATGAAGCAAGAAAGCTTTCTAATGCTGTTTTCGGTATTTATAAAGTAAAACACTTTAAAGGTATAAGTAATAAAGATACTGACTCTTTAATTAATTCCTATGAAGTATTACCTACTATTATATCTGTCTTACCTAATGATAAAAAAATAAAAAGCGAAAAACGCCATAGTGTTATTGTTGATAAAACTAGTAAGAAGAAAGAAATATTAGAAGAGTATGAGAGGGAAGAAGCTAAGAAGAAGGAAATGTTAAAAAGATTTGTAGATACTAAAGAAGTTATTTTAAAAGGGGATGTTTATTTAACTAAAGAAGAAAGAGGTTATCTTCTTAACTTAATTAGTAGGATAGGGACTAGTGAAGAGTACTTTAAAGAACCTTTATTTGGTTTAAATTATAAAGTTAACTTTGATAATAATAAAGAAATATGTAGAATAATAAGTGATGATGGGACATTTACTCTACCTAGTCTTAGCATTACATTTGCAGGTGATTATAATGGATGAGATTCAAAATGAGATTAGAGAACTTTTAACTAACTTTTGGATTGTTAAAGAAGAAAGTCCTGATTTATATTATGAAATAAAAAGAAAACAAAACATTATTAAAGACTTTGTTACAAAGACATTAGGAAGTAAGTTAATTATTCATGATAGATTTATAAAATTAGAAAAGATTCCTAGTAATGATACTGGTAATATTGGTATTGACACTTTTACTTCTAAATCTGATTATGTTTATCTTTGTATAATTCTTTTATACTTAGAAGATAAGACAAGGGGTGAAGTATTTGTATTATCTTCCTTAATAGATTATGTTAAAAATACTGCTGTTACTATGAATTTAGAAACAATACCTGACTGGACTTTAAGAAGTGATAGACATAGTTTAGTTAGAGTTATGGATTTTTTAACAGAAATATCAGTAATTAAAGTTAAAGATCAAGAAAAGACTAGTTTTAAAGATAGTGAAGAAGCAGAAGCTTTATATGAAGTAACTGGTCTTGCTAATTATGTAATGCGATTATTTACTAATGATATTTTTGAAATAGATAGTGTTAATGACTTTCTTAATGATGAATGGAAATATCAAGACTTAGAAAAAGGTGATGTTAGAAGATATAAAGTTTATCGTAACCTTTTATTTACTCCGGCGACATTTTCTTATAATATAACTCCTGCTGAACTTGACTATATTAAGAAGATGAGAGGATATTTAGAAAATGAATTTACTAATTTAGGATATGAATTAGAAATCACTAAAAATATGGCTTTTCTTTATGAATATGAAACTAGTAATTCTAAGTATAATTTTCCTAATAATAAGAAGATTACAGATATAGTATTAATGGTAAATAATGAGCTTTATAAAATGATAACTAATAAAGAGATACCTTTAGATGATAATGAAGTAGGACATATAAATAGAGAAAGTCTAGAGGTGATTTTAAAAGATATAAAGACTAATAATAAAGATTATTTAAGTAAACAGTATCAAGACTTATCTTTAGGAAAGTTTTTTGATGAAGTTATTAATTATATGATAGAATACTCATTTCTAAAAGAAGAAGATAATACTTATTTGGTTTTACCTACTATCGCTAGATTTAATGGTGAGTTAGTAAGATCTAATACAAAACAGATGGATTTATTTGGAGGTGATGATGATGTTTAAACCAACTAGAATGGGACTTATTAATTTTTGGCTATATGATGATGAAGTTTTTGATTTTTATGATGGTAAACTTTTACTTAGAGGAAAAAATGGTTCAGGTAAATCTGTAACTATGCAGTCATTTATCCCTTTAATATTAGATGGCAATAAGTCTCCTAAAAGATTAGATACTTTTGGTTCTACTGATAAACATATAGAGTACTATTTACTTGGAGAAAACAATGAAAAGGATGATTCTACTGGTTATTTATATATGGAGTTTTATAATAGTTCAGAAGATAGGTATATTACTATTGGTATGGGATTAAGAGCAAGAAGGGGTAAGCCTACTGATTTCTTTGGCTTTATCTTAAAAGATGGCAGAAGAGTAGGAAAAGATTTCTTCTTATATAAAACAAAAGATGGTTTTACTAAGACTCCTTTAACTAGATTAGAATTAAAAGCAGCTTTAGGTGTTCAAAATAATTTAGTAGAAACTGCTAAAGAATATAAAAAGTTGGTTAATGATAATCTATTTAAATTTAAAAATATTGAGACATTTGATGAGTTTATTAATATTATTTTACAGATTAGAAGTCCTAAATTATCTAAAGAATATAAACCTACTCAGTTAATGGAAGTACTAAACGAAGTCTTACCACCTTTAGCAGATGAGACTTTAAGACCTTTATCTGATACTATTGAAAACTTAAATGAAACAAAAGAGAAGATGGATGAGTTAAAGGAAAAAATCAATATTTTAACTAACTTCACTAAAGTCTTTAAAAACTATAATGAAGCAGTCTTACTTGCTAAAGCTTCTAACTATTATAAAGAGTATCAAACTGTAGAAAAAATAAAGAGTGATATTTTAGAAAAAGAGACTCATATTAGTGAAATAAAAAATAATATAGATTTACTTAAAGAGGAACAATCATCTTTAGAAGATGAATATAACTATGCTAAAGAAGAAAGAGAGCACTTAAATAATACTGATTTAGAAGAAAAAAGTAGAAGAAAACTAGAATTAGAAGAAGAAATAAAAGTATTTACAGAAAGACTTACTAAAGAAGAAGAAGTTATTTCTAACTTAAAACAGAAAATGAGTGAGATTAGTTCTATTATAGAGGATAATGAAGATAGTATAACTCTGTTAGATAAAGAGATAACTGATACTATCACTTCACTTAGTGATTTAGGTGAAGAGATTAGTTTTAGTGAATTACAAGATTTAATCCCTTTTATTAAAGAGATGAGTCAAGTAAAGTTTATAATAGAGAAGATAAACTTTAAAAAAGAAGAGATAGATAAGACTAAAGAATTACTTCTAAAGAAAGGTAAACTTTTAGAAGAACAAAATGTTAAATCTAATGAGTATGAAAGTTTGAAAGAAGATTATAACGAAAAAGAAAAGATAAGGGATAACTTATATGAAGAGTTAGATAGTGAGTTAGAACTATTCTTTATGAGTTTAAGAAATCTTTCTGTAAATAATAAATATCTTATTCTTTTAGAAGAAGATATAAAAGAAATCGCTAATTACTTAGATGAATATACTAGTGTTGGATATTTAGATGCTAAAACTAAGTATGAAGAGATATATAAGATAAAATATAGTGAACTTCTAGAAAAATTATCTATCAAGAAAACAGAACTATTACAAGATAAGGATAACTTAAGTAAAGAAGAATTAATCTTAAAAGAGTTATTAGAAACTGAAGAGATAAAACTTGAAGAAGATGATTTAACTAAAGATACAATATCCTTCTTAGATAAGGAAAATATTCCTTACGCTTCACTTTATCAAGTAGTTGAATTCAAGGATGATATAAGTGATGATGTTAAAGATAAATTAGAAGAAGTATTATACTCATCAGGTATTTTAAATACAAAAATATTTAGAAGTAGTGACTTATCTAAAATAAAGAATATGAATATATCTTACTTTAAGCCAAGTAGTAAGAAGAAAAATAACTTAACTAAGTATTTAAAAGCTTATCCAAATGAATACTTTGATAGTGACTTTATTACTAAGGTATTAGAATCTATTAGTACTGATACTAATGACTTAATTAGTGTTAATGAAAATAGTTATAGTTTTGACTTTATTAAAGGTAATATTAGTACTAATTATAAGAGTAAGTATATTGGTATTCTTAAAAGAAAAGAAGAACATCTACTACTTATAAAAAATCAGGAAGAGAAGATTAATGTTTTAAAAGATATTATTAAGACTAAAGAAGAAGAGATAAAAACAATAGAGAATGCTCTTAATACCTTAAACTATGAAAGAGAATTATTCCCTAGTAATAAAGTTTTGGATAATATATCATCTAAAATAAAAGAAATAGATTTAGAACTTGATTTTATTAATAATAAAGAAAAAGTAATAGAAGAAGAAATAAGAAACTATCAAAAACAAATAGAAGAAGTTGTTAAAGAATTAGAAAAATATAGAAGAGACTTACCTTTAAATATCGCTACTTATGAGAAAGCTAGTGTTGTAATAAGAGAGATATTAGATACTACTAAAGATTTAATTAGTCTTTATGAAAAGTTAAATCAAAGATGCGAAATACTTGCAACTAATAAGGAAAGACTTGATGATTTAACTATTAATCATGATGAAGTATATGCATCTATCGCTAATTTAGTCAGTGATAAGAAAAAACGCGAAATAGAACTTGATACAATATTAAAGATTCTTAATACTAAAGAATATCTTGAACTTAGTAAAAAAATAGAGAAAATAGTAAAGACTATTGAAGAGTATCCAGTAAAAAGTTCTAGCCTTTCTAAAAGATTAGGTATTTTAGAACAGAGTCTTACTAATGAAGAAGTATTACTTAAAGAAATAGAACAAAATAACAAGGAAGAAAATATTATTTTAGAAATATTATCTAATATCTTAAAAGAAGAGTTAGACTTAGGATATGTAACTAAAGAATTAACTGTAGAACCAAAGGTTATTAAAGCTTTCTTAAAAAATAATTCTACAAAAGATAAAGATTTGAAAGATGTTACTATGAATTACTATCGTTCTTTTAATGAGTACCGTCAAGATTTATTAGAATATAATATTCAAGATGTAGTTTTATTTAATGAAAGAGAGAACTTAATTAATCATTATAGTGATAAAGTATCTGATAAAACAAGAGTTATTAACATATATAATGATGCGAAAAGACAAGATGTCTTAACTAGTTATCAAGGTAAGAAATTAAACATCTATGAACTTGCTAATGCTTTATCTGAGAGTTATGAGGCAGATAAGATTTATCTTAATGAACAAGATAGACATTTGTTTGAAGATATTTTACTTAGAACTATTGGGACTAAGATTAAAGATAAAATAATAGAAGCGAAAGACTGGGTTAAAAATATTAATAATATTATGGAAATAAAACAACAAAATAGTAATCTATCTTTTTACTTAGATTGGAAACCTAAAAGTGGAGAGACACTAGATGAAATGGATACTAAAGACTTAGTAGAGATATTTATGATGCCAACTTCTTCATTAAGAGAAGAAGATACTAATAGATTAATTAAGCATTTTAGATCTAAGATAAAAAGAGAAGAAGAGTCTATGCTTACTAATAAAATTACATATTTTGATATGATTTTTAATATTCTAGATTATCGTAATTGGTTTACTTTTAAACTATTCTATAAAAAAGATGGTAACCAAAAACGAGAATTAACTGATAAAATATTCTCTGTCTTTAGTGGAGGAGAGAAAGCTAAGACTATGTATGTACCTTTATTTGCAAGTATCTATGCCAAACTTGATAGTGCTGATTCTTCATCTCCTAGATTAATCGCTTTAGATGAAGCCTTTGCAGGTGTTGATGAAGTTAATATTGAAGAAATGTTTGCCATTCTATCAAGTTTTGATTTAGATTATATCTTAACAAGTCAAGCTTTATGGTGTGATTATAAAGAGATAAAAGATATTTCAATATGTGAACTTATTAAACCAAAATATGCTGATGCAGTTAGTATTAAAAGATATCGTTGGAATGGTTTGGTTAGAGAAAGTGTGGAATAGATGGATTATTTAGATTATTTTAAGAATAATAAAGGATTAGAGAGATTTATGGTGAAAGCTAAAGAGAAGTATCAAAGTTATGGAAAAGTAACAGGTACTATTACTCTTGATAATATTACTTATGAAGAATCTATTAGTCTAACAGACTTCTTTGCAAGAAAATTTGAAGAAGGTAAGACTTATAAAATAAAGATTAGTGAATTTAATAAGGTACTTGAAAGAAGCAAATTTCAAGATTTTGAGTTTACTGATTACTTTTCTAATACTTATGATGACTTCTCTTATCTTACTAATACTTTAAAGAAAAGAAAATTCCAAGAGGAGTTTATCTCATTTATTGAAGATTTACTCTTGGAATTTAAGAGTGATAAACTTAAAGAGTTCTTTATAGAAAATACTAATAAAAATTTTAGTACTATGCGTAATATAAAAAGTAAATATAAACAAAATAAAAGAGCTTTAAAAGATGAATTACTTGTGATAGACAAACTTCTTTCTAATGTTCCAGATAAAATAACTTATTTGCCAATATATGCATCCATTACTTCTAACCCCCATTATTTAGATTATAATGCTAATAGTAGTAGCCTTTTCTATAAAATATTAAGTTATATTTTAGATGAAGATATACCTACTACTAATTTAGATAAAACTAAGTTATTAGAGAGAATTAATGTCTATACAGATCCTCTTAGTAATTATGTTATTACTTATAACTTAGTTTATGATAGAAAGATGCCTTTTGATGTTTTAAATCTAAATATTGATAATATCTCTAAGTTAAATAATATAACTGGTAGAAACAATAAAATATTTATCTTTGAAAATCCTTCTATCTTAAACTATTTAAAAGATAAGGACTTAGATATTTCTATTATCATAACATCAGG
>CALVIP010000031.1 GCA_944331715.1 uncultured Bacilli bacterium | reverse complement strand
GATATTCCTGTTATTGCTTTTGGACTTAGAACTGATTTTAAATCTAATGGATTTGAGGGGTCAATACGTTTGTTAGAGTTGGCGGATGCTTTAGAAGAAATGCCAACAATTTGTCGGTGTGGAAAGAAAGCACGATTTAATGCTAGGAAAGTTGATGGTAAATTTACTTTTGATGGAGATAGTATTGTTATTGATGATACTAGTGATGTTTCTTATGAATCTTTATGTGGTGCTTGCTATATAGAAGAACAAGAAAAAGTTTTAAAAAGAAAAAAATAATTGATAAGAAGTAAAACCAACCAGAACAAACGTTTTCTCAAAATGTAAAATAAAATTTGCTTTTTTTGTAAAATGATGATATACTTTTTTTGTAAAAAAAAGGAGGATACTATGAAATATTTACCAAGAATTGTGGATAAAGAAATAGATGAACTTATGGAGATTATGGGTGCTGTATTAATTGAAGGTTGTAAATGGTGTGGCAAGTCTACAACTGGTTTATATCATGCTAAGAGTGTTATTGAATTTCAAAATCCAGATAGAAAGCAAGAGTATGATAATATAAGAAATACTAAACCATCACTATTTTTAAATGGCGAAAAACCAAGAATGTTTGATGAATGGCAAATGTATCCTGTTGTTTGGGATTCTGTTCGTACTGATGTTGATCATACAGGATTAAAAGGACAATACATACTTACAGGGTCAGCTAAACCTAGTGAAGGAGAAACAATGCATACTGGAACTGGTAGAATTTCAAGAGTATTAATGCGTCCTATGAGTTTATTTGAGTCTAGTGAATCAACAGGTGAGGTTTCTTTTGGTGATATACTTGCAGGTAAAGATATATCTGGAGTATCAAAATTATCACTTGAGGATATAGCAAGTATTATTGTAAGAGGTGGTTGGCCTGCTTCTATTTCCATTAAAAGTGATGCTAAATATAGAATTGCTAAAGAATATGTTAAATCATTAATACATGAAGAGGTAAGAAGTGTAGATGGTGTAGAAAGAAATACAGAAAAAATGCAGAATGTTTTAAGAAGTCTTGCTAGAAATATATCAACACAAGTTTCTAATTCAACTATAGAAGCTGATATTAGAAAAACTAGTGATGATGATATATCTAGGCCTACGTTAACAGATTATTTAAACACTTTAGAGAAATTATTTGTTATTGAAGATGTTAAGGCTACTAATTTAAATCTTAGAAGTAGGTATGCATTAAGAACAAAACCTAAAAAATATTTTGTAGATCCTTCTATTGCAACTGCTATTCTTGATTTGAAACCTATGGATTTAATTAATGACTTAAACACATTTGGTTTTATGTTTGAATCACTTTGCATTAGAGATTTAAAAATATATACAGAAAGTTTAGGTGGAGATGTAACATTTTATCGTGATGAAAGAGGATTTGAAGTGGATGCAATTCTTAGAATGCCTAGTGGTAAGTGGGGAGCAATAGAGATAAAACTTGGAGCAGGTTATATTGATGAGGCTGCTAATAATCTTTTAAAATTTAAGGAACATGTTGATATTAAAAAGTGTGGGGAGCCATCTTTCTTGTTAGTATTAACAGGTACTAATTACTCTTATAAACGTGATGATGGTGTTTATGTAGTGTCTATTGGGACTTTAAAAAACTAGTTAATTTTTTTGATATTTTAAATAATCATTTTTTAAAAAAATATAAAAAATGATTATTTTTTTGTGCGTAGTTATTGAAAAATAAGGAAATTGATGTTGTCAAAATTTATATTTTTTCAAAAAAATCAAAAATAATTTTTAGAAAAAATATAAAAATGTATATAAATGTAAATTGTCGTAAATCGAACAAATTAAATTTTTTTTGGAAAACTATATATATCAATGCTTTTATAAAAAACGTGATTTTTTTCTTAAAATTACCTATTGATTTTTGGAATTGCAGCTCTTACAATTGACTTAGATAGGAGGTAAAATATGACAGGAGTAAATGAATTAAACGACCAATTAGAAGGTGTTACAGTAATTAAAAGAAATGGTAAAAAAGTAGATTTTGATGGTGCAAAAATTGCTTTAGCCATAAAAAAAGGTTTTGATAGTGTTGAAGTAGATGATGATGAGAGTGAAAAAGAAAAGAAATATAACTCTTCTGATATTCAAAAAGTATATAGTGCAGTTTTAAAGAAAATAAAGAAAGATGCAGAAGAAAAAAATAATCGCTTTAAAATAGAAGAGATTCAAGACTATATAGAAACAGAATTATCTAGTAAAGGGTATGATGATGTATATAAATCATTTTCAGAATATAGAGAAAGAAGAAATCAATCTAGAGAATCTTTCTTCGGAGATAATAAAACTCATAAGTTCTTAAAATCATTAGAGAATCTTGGGCTTAAGTCTGCTAATGAAGAAGATGCAAAACGTGAAAATGCTAATATCGATGGAAATAGTCCAATGGGTACAATGTTACAATATGGTGCGACAGTATCTAAAGAGTTTGCAAAAGCATATTTAATGAAAAAAGAATATGCAGAAGCTCATGATAATGGTACTATACATATTCATGATATGGATTTCTTAGCGATGGGTACTACTACATGTTGTCAGATAGATTTAGCAAGACTATTTAAAAATGGTTTTGATACAGGACATGGATATGTTAGACCACCTCAAGATATTTCAACTTATGCATCACTTGCTTGTATCGTTATTCAAGCTAATCAAAATGATCAACATGGTGGACAAGCAATACCAGCTTTGGATTATTATCTTGCACCAGGTGTACTTAAAACATTTAAGAAACAATTTAAACAAACAATTTATGATTTCCTTGATTTAGAAGGATTTATTCCAGGTATTAATATAGATAGAATTGTTAGAGAGATAGATAAACAAGAATCAATTGAATTCGATATTAAAGAATTTAGTGATTATAAGAAAGGCTCTAGTAGAGTTCATGAAATATTTGAAAAGAGTTATCTTAAAGCAATGCAGAAGACAGATAGAGCGACTGGGCAAGCGATGGAAGCATTTATTCATAATTTAAATACAATGCATTCTAGAGCGGGAGCACAAGTTCCATTTTCATCAGTTAACTTTGGAACAGATACTTCTCCAGAGGGTAGAATGGTTATTAAAAATTTCTTACTTTCTTTAGATAGAGGTCTTGGAAAAGGAGAAACTCCGATATTTCCAGTATCAATATTTAAAGTAAAAGAGGGAGTTAATTATAATTTAGGAGAGCCTAATTATGATTTATTTAAACTTGCTTGTAAAGTATCTGCTAAAAGACTTTTCCCTAACTTTGCTTTTATAGATGCTCCATTTAATAAGCAATATTATAAAGAAGGAGACTTCAATACAGAGATTGCTTATATGGGATGTAGAACAAGAGTAATAGGAGATGTTACTAGTCCAGATAATGAGATAGTAACTGGTCGTGGTAATTTATCTTTTACAACTATTAACTTACCTAGACTTGGAATAAAATATGGTATAGCTTTAAAAGAAAGAGATAAGGCAGATATGGATGGGTTCTATAAAGAACTTGAGAGTATTATGGATATGGTTAAAGATCAATTACTTGAAAGATTTGAAGTGCAATGTAGTAAACATAGTTATAACTTCCCATTCTTACTTGGACAAGGTATTTGGACTAATGGTGAGAAGTTAAAACCAACTGATAGACTTAGAAAAGTATGGAAACATGGTACTTTATCTACAGGATTTATTGGACTTGCAGAATGTTTAAAAGCTTTAACTGGTAAACATCATGGTGAAAGTGAAGAAAGTGAAAAGTTAGGCTTAGAAATCATTACATTTATGAGAAAACGTTGTGATGAGTATTCTCGTAAATATAACTTAAACTTTACTTGTCTTGCTACACCTGCAGAAGGGTTAAGTGGTAGATTTACTGGTATTGATAGAGCGATATATGGAAAGATTAAAGGTGTTACTGATAGAGAGTATTATACAAATTCATTCCATGTACCAGTTTATTATAATATAAGCATTACTAATAAAATTGAAAAAGAGGCACCTTTCCATGAACTTACTAATGGAGGACATATTTCTTATATTGAGTTAGATGGTGATGCTGCTTCTAATGTTGAGGCATTTGAGAAAGTAATTCGCGTTATGAAAGAAGCAGGTATTGGATATGGTGCGATTAACCATCCAGTTGATAGGGATCCTGTTTGTGGATATGTTGGTGTAATTAATGATGTTTGTCCTAAATGTGGACGTCATGAATTTGAAGGGGTTCCAATGGAAGTAATAACTTCATTAGATAATAATTGTTGTGAATAATTAAAAATAAGAAGGAGGAATTATATATGAAAAAAATAGTTGGAGAAGGACAAAAATTTGAAAGGATTAGACGTATTACAGGTTATTTAGTAGGTGATGTTGATAGATTTAATAATGGTAAACGTGCTGAAGAGGCTGACCGTGTTAAACATAGTGGTTTAAATGATGTTGTAAAAAATAAAAAAGAAGGTAAGTAGGATGAAAATAAGACTAGCGGCATCATTACAACCTGATTCTATTGTAGATGGAGAAGGGGTAAGAACTGTTATTTGGACACAAGGGTGTCCTCATGCATGTCCAGGTTGTCAAAATCCTGGTACTCATGACTTTAGTGGTGGGGCTTTGTTTGATGTTAGTGAAGTAATAGATGAGTTAAAAACTATTAAAAATCAAGATGGTATTACCTTATCTGGAGGAGATCCAGTATGTCAAGCAGAAGCATGCTATGAGATTAGTAAAGCTGCACATGAGATGGGACTTAATGTATGGTGTTATACAGGATATACTTATGAAGCGATGCTTAAAAATCCTAAGATGAAGAAGTTACTTACTGAAGTTGATGTTTTAGTAGATGGTAAATTCATTTTAGAAGAGAGAAGTTTAAATATCTATTATAGAGGTTCTAGAAATCAAAGAGTTATAGATGTTCCTAAGAGTCTAAAACAAGAAAGAGTAGTTCTTATAGATAGATATATGAAAGATAAAAGTTATGAAGAACCTTATAAAAAGCCAGATTATATGTTTATATAATCTAGCTTTTTCTTTTGGTTTATGATAATATATCTATATAAGATAAAAGGAGTTGAAACTATGGAAGAAACTAAATTTAAAATTGAAGTAGATGGTGAAGTTAAGGAAGCAGAAATGTTAAAGACTGTTAGTCTTGATGGTAATAACTATGCAATTTATGCTATTGATAAGGGTGATGAGACTAGTGATATCTTAGCTTCTCGTATAATTAAAGATAATGAAGGAAAAGATACTTTAGTTGATTTAGAGACTGATGAAGAAAGAGCTAAGATAAGAGATATAGTAAATGCAATGTTTTCATAAGGTGAGTGATAAAAATGGTTATGTCATTAAAAGAGTTAGATGAACAACTTAAGTCTGCTGAAGAGGAAGTAGTTTCTAGCTTAAAGGAGTATAAGAATGCAAAGGCAACGCTTAGAAAAGCTAGAATTACTTCTATTTCTACTAAACTTCTTGCTCCGTTTAGACGTTTTAGAATAGAGCAGGCAATTGCAAAATATGATGCAATGATAAAGAAAATTGAAAAGAAAAGAGAAAAAGAGATTAGAAGAGCAGAGAAGTTACAAGAGAAAGAAGTAAGATTAGAAAGAAGACAGGCTAAAGAAGATTTTAAAGCGGCTATTAGAGATAAAAGAAAAGAAGATATAGTTAACTTTGTTAATGATAAGAAGGATGATATTATTAGTTTTGGTGAAGAAATTGGTAAAGAAGTTAGTGATACTTTTTCCTATATAAAAGAAACGAGTATTAGTAGAGTTAGTAGTGCTTCATCTTTTGTTGGTAGTGTAAAAAATTCTGCTATTAAAAAAGTTCAAGAGAATACTAAAATAGATTTAATTATTAAGAATGCTATTGAAGATATAAGATTAAGACAATATACTAATAAGGTAAATAGAGAATATGAAAAAGGACAGAATGCTCTTGAAGCAGCTAGATTAGAAAAAATTAATAGTGATATTAAACACGATGAAGAAATTAAAGCTAGTTATAAAGAAAGAGATGTGCCTTTTTCTAATATAAATGAAAAGATTCAAGAGGTTAGTATGAATAATTGTTATATCGGTAGAGCTACTAATAAAGCAGTTGATTATATAAAAGAAAAGTATTGGGATTTTAGAGTTGAAAAAGCTGTGGTAACTCATAAAATTGGTGGTTATATTTCTAGTAAGAGTAGTAAATTATTTACTGTATTTAATAATCAGTTAAATAATTTAGAGTCAGTTCTTGAAAGTGGTATTGATAAGATGTCTGATGGTATAGATTTTGCTAAAAATAGGTTAGAAGAAAGAAAAGTTAGAATAGCTGAATCAAGAAAAGAAAGTGAAAGGGAACTTGCTATTAAAGAAGCTCAACGTAAGAGTATGGAAGAAGCTTTAAGGGAGCTTAGTGGAACAGATGATATATTTGCAAATGCTCCTAGTCTTGAAGTTGGAAGAACTAGATGATTACTACATATTTCTACACAATTACCTTGTTTACCATGAAAACATGTTGACATATACATAAAAAACATGTTATTATGTTGGCAAGAAAGGAGATGATTATTATATGTCTAATTTAACTAGTGCTATTAATGTGAATGTTCCTTTAGAAGTTAAAGAAGAAGCTACTGCTCTTTTTAATAATTTAGGTTTAAATATGAGTGTTGCTATAAATATGTTTTTAAAAAGAGCAATTTACGAAAGAGGAATACCATTTGAGGTTAAAGAACCTAGACCAAGTAGAGAATTTTTAGCAGCCCTTAATGAACTTGATTATATGGAGAAACATCCAAATGAATATAAAGCTTATGATAATATTGCAGATTTAAAAGAGGCTTTAGAGTCTGATGAATAATTACAAAGTTAAGTTTACTAAAAGTTTTAAAAAACAACTTAAGAAAGTTACTAAGCAAGGCAAAAATATTGATAAGCTTTTAAATGTAGTTGATATGTTATCTAAGAAAAAAGAGTTAGATTCCAAGTATAGAGATCATGCTCTTATTGATAATAAATATTATAGTAATTGTAGGGAGTGTCATATTGAACCAGATTGGTTATTAGTTTATAAATACGATGAAGATATATTAATTTTATATTTAGTAGAAACTGGTAGTCATAGTGATTTGTTTAATAAATGATTTATAGGATAAGAGATTTAAGTAAGAGTTTAGTTCTTGCTTTTTTCTTTCCATTGGTATATAATAAGTCTTACTCGAAGGGGGTATATTATGATTGCTAGAATAACTAATTTTGCAAATAGAGAAGATAAGGTAATAGGTTTTGATGCTAGAGGAGTAAACTTGATTACTTTAGATAAAATCGAAAGAAATGAAAATTATGTTTCTTTATATTCTAAAGAAAATCTTGAAGATTTATTAAGTGAATTTTATTTATTATTAGAAAAATATCCAGATGCTTTAAGTGATGAGATAATTTTAAAAAGATATGAGAAATTAAAAAAATATGCTAAAGAAAATAATGTTTCTATAGCTAATTGCTATTCTTATTGTGATAGAAAAAGAATAGATTATAATCAATCTTATACATGTGGTATAAGATTGATACCTGATGATACAAATACTACTGCTATTCAAATAATAAAATATGATTATTTTGATAATGGCTTTATCTATTCTAAGGAACAACTAAATTTAGCTTTGAATTATGGAAAGCTTTATTATAATAGTTTGATAATGTGTGACGATTGTTGTATGGAAATTTTAGACAGAGCAGCACTTACTTATTTAGAACCTAAAATTTTAACAAAACATTTACAAAAATAGTTGCATAAACTATATAAACTGTGATATATTTTGTTTAGTTTTATTTAAAACAAGTGCGAAAGACGGGAATAAGGAAATTTTATAGAGAGTTAGTGGATGGTGTAAACTAATAAAGGAACTTATTTCGGATCACTTTCAAGTTGTGCTTTAAGGATAAGTTAAAGCCGGGTAAAACCGTTAAATAATCAAGATAGATAAAATCTATGAACCAAGGTGGTACAGTGTTATTTTTAACGCCCTTGTGATTCATAGATTTTTTTGTTTAGGAGGAGATAATTATGGCATTTAGGGAACTTGAAAAAGGTAAGACTCATGAAGTCGAGATGAATATTTTAAAGACTTGGGAGAAGATGGATATCTTAAAACAATGTATTGATAATAGAGAAGGTAAGGAAAACTTTGTTTTTTATGATGGGCCTGCAACTGCTAATGGTAAACCAGGACTTCATCATATGATGGCTAAGTTTTTGAAAGATACTTTCTGTAAATATAAGACTAT
>CALVIP010000030.1 GCA_944331715.1 uncultured Bacilli bacterium | reverse complement strand
TATGATTAGTTATTAAATGCTATATAAATATAGTATCATGTAATAATTTGCAGTACAAGAGTAAAACGTATCTTTTTTGAAAAAAAGAGTCATTGTGACTCTTTATTGTTAATCTGAAACTAATTACTAATAACTTTATTCAGAACGATTAAGCTCAAAGCTAATTGTTGTAGAATTTCCTAAACTATCAGTTGCAGTTACTTCATAACTACCATCTTTCATATGGCCAATACCAAACCAACTTGAATAAATACCATTTTCATTTAAAGAAGCTTTATCGTTTCTAACTTCTTTTCCATTTAATTTAACTGAAATATTAAATTCATTAGTATCAGTTGCATGAATTTGAGGATTTTCAGTATTAGAAACACCATCAACTATTGTATCAATAACTAACTCTGGAGCTTCTTTATCAATATTGTTTATTACAACTTCTACTGTGTTTTGATTACCAGCTTTATCTTCAATTGTTACAGTTTGAATATTATTTTCAGGATATGATTTTTTAAATACAAGTCCATATCCATCTTCTGGATTCCAAGTACCATCATTTAATATTTTAACTTCTTCTGAAGCAGTTAATGTTGCAACAACAGAATGATTAGTAGGATCAACTGTATTATAAGTTATAGTAGCAGTTGGATCAGTTTTATCAATTATTACTTTATCAAATCTATTTTCATACTTATCATTTTCATTATAAGTAATATCTGCATTTGTATAAGCTCTACCTTCATTACCAGCTAAATCTTTATGACCATATACAGTAAATGGAATTTCACCTTCATTTAATCCTAAATCTTCAGTAATAGTAATATCTGCATAATATGCATAAACACCATTTTCAAGATCAGAACTATCTTCTGTATAATATGTTTCAAACTCTTTATTACCTATTTTAACAATAGGATTAACTGATAATTTTTCTTTATAGTAAGTTAATACTCTTACTTTTTGCCCATATGCAATATAATGAGCATCTTCAGTTTCATTAAAGAAACCTGTAATTCCTAATATTGTTGGACCTGGAGAAGTAACATCATAAATAGCTACTCTACCATTACTTGTAGGTGTTTGATTAAGTACTACTTCATCAGTAGATTCATTACCTGCCATATCAACTACATTAGATAAAACAATTTCTAATCTACCTTGACTTAATTTAGCCTCTTCAGTAATATTAACAGTTCCTTCATAAATATATTTACCTTCATTATTAAGGAATTTTTCATTTAAAGTCATTGGAACTTTCATTCCACCAACTTCAACTGTAGGAGCAGTTTTTAATGCTTCACTAAATTGCATTCTAAATACAAAACTATCTCCATTTTTTACATAATAGACTTTTTCTTTATCCACTTCATAATATTGTTTACCAGATTTATCAAAGTCTAATGTTGAATATACTCTAGTAGCAGGAGTCTTATCAATTGTAAAGGTAATAGTTGATTCATTATTATTTCTATCAACTGCTTTAATTGTATAAGTTCCTTCTTCAGTATATTTCTTTTCAAATGTTAATTTTGTATTTTTATAATTATCTTTATAAGTTTCAAGTACTTCTTCAGTACCATCTTCTTTTACTAAAGATACTTTCTTTAAACTACCATCACTGATATTTAAAGTTACTTCTTGATAAGTACCATTATTTTCAACTGATACTTCTTCACCACCATTTATAGCAGTACCAGAAACAACTGGATTAGCATTATCTAAGTAAATATCTCTATATTCAGAAACATTACCAGCTTTATCATAGGCTTTAATATTATAACGTGTATTATCTCCTTCTTTATCTAAAGTAAATGTATTACTCTCGATAGTTTGCATATCACGTCCATCATAATATTGTACTGTCATATATGCAAAATTATCATCTGTAGCTTCAACAGTATATCCTGATGTAATAAATCCATTATTGAAGTTTAATACTGGAATTGTATTATCAACTATTATATTACCGTTTTGAGCACCTATTTTTGTATCAGTAGCAGTTAATGTTTTACCAATATTACCTGCTGCATCAGCATATCCATAAATCTCAAAGCTTAATTTCCCATCTGTTTCGTTAACTTTGTATACTTTTGAGTAAATATAATATTTTTCACCAGCATCAGTTTCTTTTTCTACAGGATTACCATATTGAAAAACATCTTTACCATTAACTTTTACATATGGACTAACAGCTAATTTTTCATTAAAGTGAACATTTATATAAACCTTATCACCATTAGTAACATACCAGGCATTATTATGTTGTTCACCACCATAAATACCTAAAGATCTATAAACTGGAGTTGTTCTATCATAAGTAATATTTGACTTAACAACACTTTCTGTTACTTTATCACCAGTATTTCCTGCTAAATCTCTAAATCCAGTAATTGTAAAAGCTACTTTTCCTTCTTTTAATTCACTTTCATCTTCTTTTATTGTTATATCTGCACTATATAGGTCATTTCCTTTTCCATCACCTACATTTTCAAATGTTGCAGTATAGTTTCCAATAGTAAGTACTGGTGCAGTAGATAACTTCTCGCTAAATGTTACTCTTACTCTAACTGTCTCACCATTTTTAATATAATCACTATCAGGATTACTATTATTTATAATTTGTACTTTAGTTGCACTAGGTACTGTTTTATCATAAACAGCTACTCTACTATTACTTGTAGGTGTTTGATTAAGTACTACTTCATCAGCAGATTTATTACCTGCCATATCAACTACATTAGATAAAACAATTCCTAATCTACCTTGATCCAATTTAGAATCTTCTGTAATATTAACAGTTCCTTCATAAATATATTTACCTTCATTATTTAAGAACTTTTCATTTAAAGTCATTGGAACTTCCATTCCTCCAACTTTAACTGTAGGAGCAGTTTTTAATTCTTCACTAAATTGCATTCTGAATACAAAACTATCTCCATTTTTAACATAATAGACTTTTTCTTTATCTATCTCATAATATTGTTTACCAGATTTATCAAAATCTAATGTTGAATATACTCTACTAGCTGGAGTATTATCAATTGTAAAGGTAATAGTTGATACATTATTATTTCTATCAACTGCTTTAATTGTATAAGTTCCTTCTTCAGCATATTTCTTTTCAAATGTTATTTTTGTATTTTTAAAATTATCTTCATAAGTTTCAAGTACTTCTTCAGTACCATCTTCTTTTACTAAAGATACTTTCTTTAAACTACCATCACTGATATTTAAAGTTACTTCTTGATAAGTACCATTATTTTCAACTGATACTTCTTCACCACCATTTATAGCAGTACCAGAAACAACTGGATTAGCATTATCTAAGTAAATATCTCTATATTCAGAAACATTACCAGCTTTATCATAGGCTTTAATATTATAACGTGTATTATCTCCTTCTTTATCTAAAGTAAATGTATTACTCTCGATAGTTTGCATATCACGTCCATCATAATATTGTACTGTCATATATGCAAAATTATCATCTGTAGCTTCAACAGTATATCCTGATGTAATAAATCCATTATTAAAGTTTAGTACTGGAAGTGTATTATCAATAGTTACACTTGGATATGCTGTTTCATTAATATTATCTTGAGTTAAATTAACTCCAACATTACCAATAGCATCTTTGTAACCATATACTTCAAATGATAGTATACCATCACTTAAATTCATATCTTCAGTTAGTTCAATATCTGCATAATATGCATATTTTGGACTATTCTCACGATATGTAGCAGTAAATTCTTTACCACCTAATTTTACTGTAGGTTCAGTGCCTAACTCTTCATCAAAATAAAGTCTTACCCTAACAGTATCACCAGTTTTAGCATATAATCTACCTACTTCATCTTTAAATTCATCAAGATTAACAATACCTAATGATCTAATTACTGGAGCACTTCCATCATAAGTTACTTGACCATAGTTTTTAGTATTAGTAACATTATCATTATTTAAAGTAATAGTATTACCTGCTTTATCAATAATATTAGTTACTGTAAATGGAATTTCTTTTCCATCTTCTAAATTAGCAACTGTATTATCAATAGTGATATCTGCTACACATACATATTTACCATAATCTGTTTCATTACATTTTTTAAATGTAACACTTTGTGAATTACCTATAGTTAATACAGGTAGTTCAGTTAATTCTTCATCAAAATTAACTTCAACCCTTAATGTTTGACCATTTTTAATAGTCTTACGATTATTTTCATCGCTTAAATTTAGAATGTAAACCCATTTAGGTTCTTCAACATGTTTGTCAATTACAAATGTAATTTCTTTAGACTTATTATCAGCTTTATCAGTAACAACAACTGTATAAGTACCTTCTTCAGTTATAGGATCACCTGCATTATAAGGTTTAACAAGTTCTCCATTTTTATGAAGATGTACTGTACCAGGATTAGCATCATCAATAGTAACTGCTACATCAGTATTGTAGTATTTACCATCTTCTACTCCTCCAACTACTGGTTTAGTTCTATCAATTGTAAATGTCAAAGTTGTCTCATTAAATGCAGCATCAACAGCAGTTACAACATAAGTTCCTTCTTCAGTAAATGAATCAGTATAATCTACAGGATTACCATTAAACATTACTGTAGTAGTAACTTCATTATCATCACTTATTGTTAATGATACACTATCATTTCTTGTGAAACTATTATTATCAATACCACTAATATCCGGACCATCGATATCATTTAGTATTTTGTTAACAGTTTCTAAACGGCTTGCTAAATTATCTTTAGCAGTTCCATTATTTAAGTTAGTTACTAACTCTTCTATTTTCTCATCATCACGATAATCTATTGAATCTAGAATACCATCTCTATTAGTAGAATTAGCAACCATTTCTTCTAATCTTTCAATTAAAGATGTAACATCAATAATGTCTTGTACTGCATCAAGACGTTTATTAAGTTCATCTTTTTGTGATTGATTAGTTACTTTGTCTACAAGGCTAGCTGCATAGTCAACATCACCTTGTGCAAGAGAAGACTCTGCATTTTCAACTGCTTTTAGAGCATCAGCATAATAATCATATTCAACTGTTATTGGCCCATTGTCATTACCACTAGGACCAGTTGTAAATCCAGTGCCATCATAATTACCTAAATTATTTCTAGGTAAAGTGTTTTGATTATTATCACTCTGACTATCTGTTCCATCTGTTAATAGATTACTTTCAGATTCTTCAGAATCAGTATTTCCGTTATCATCAGTATCAGAATCTCCATCAAGTCTATCTCTTTCTTCTGTTTCTCCTTCCTCAAAATTTTCTTGATTATCAGGATTTGCAAAAACAAACGAACCAAGTCCAATAATCAAGAATAATACTATGATTAAAAGTCCTATTTTCTTTTTATCCATAATATCCTCTCCTTGTACCTATATTTTATCATTAAATTTACAAATTGCAACTAAAATTTACACAAAAATTACACATTTCGATAAAAAAAGCCTTAAATTTTAAAAATTTAAAGCTTAAAACAGTCTAAATTTCGTAATTGGCCAAAATCTAACAGCAATTTCTCCAATTATATCATCCTCTTCTACTAATCCTATTTTTCTACTATCAAGAGAATTATCTCTATTATCTCCAAGAACAAAATACATACCTTCTGGCACTTCATTATAACCTAAATCCTGCAAATCAAAATCAGGGGTATCTACATCTTTTAAATAATCTTCAGGATAATATCTACCATTTATATAGACTTTATTATCAATGATAGATATATGATCACCTGGTAATCCTATAACTCTCTTTATTAAATATTTTGTATCTTCATAAGTAAAAGAAATTATATCACCACGCTTAACATCACTAAATCTATACTTTGCCTTATTTAAAATTAAAACATCTTGATTTTTTAAAGTTGGATCCATAGAATCTCCTACTACTTGTGTAACTGAAACAACATAAACCATCAAAAATATTAAAATAAAAACTATTATAATAAATTTAACTGAATCTTTTAAAAATTCTTTTATAGTTAACCAATCCATAATCATTACCCTTTTCTGTCTGTCATAACAGATAAAATATAGCATAGATTATCTGGAAAAGCAATCTTATTTCTGTCCAAACAAAAAAACATAGATTTATTTTACATAAAGTCAAGTCCATGTTTTTTACAATAAGTTATTTTTTACAAATTCCAACATCAAGTTCATATACTTTAATAATGTTTTTATAGGTTTTCAGTTAGTATAAATCTCTTTTATTTTTATATTTAATTCTTCTGCTAATTTTTTATGACTTTCTTCTGTTAAATGAACCCCATCTATACCAACATCTAAACCATCATTATTTAGGAAATAACAGTTATATTTTTTTGCAAGATCTTCATATATTGTATTTAATTGTTTTGACTTTTCTGTTGCACCCAAATACTTATTATCTTTCTTACAATACTCTGTATATTCATTTATAACTGGTGGAGTTACTATTAATAATTTAGGATAACTTTCTTTAAATTGAGATTTCCTGTTTAAAATAGTTTTGACAAAATATTCTTCTAATAATTCTCCAATTTCTTTAGCAGATTTATTATAAGTGTTTTTTAACTCATTAGTGCCTAGCATTAGTATAACCAAATCTATTGGGTCATGTGTATCTAAACAAGGTATTAAATATTCATAACCATTTTTTCCTTCCTTACCAGGTCTTAAATCATTTGATATTAAAGTTCTACTATTTAATCCTTCTTCTATTACTTCAAAATTATCTCCTAAAAGATTTGCTAAAACTTTAGTCCATCTTTTATCATTGCCATATCTTAGATGATTACTAAAAGAAATGTATCCCCAAGTATTAGAATCACCATAACATAAAATTCTCACTTGTTGCATTGTTTATTCTCCTAACTTTTCATATTCTTCATCTTTAACTTCCTCACACCATTCATTAGATGCATTTTCTCCATTTTACAAACTTCCAAAGAATTTTCCTTGGCACAAATCTAAATTATTTTTGACAACTTAGTAGTGTATCATTAAAATGTCAATGTGAATATTAATAATATCTTCTTTTTTTTAAAGAATATTCACCTTTTTCACGATTTTGAGCATATTCTAATAATTCTTCTTTAGATACTTCGTGAAATTGAGATTCCGATTTACAGCCATTTACTTTTTCACCCATATAAATTAAATATTGTCTTTTTCGATTTAATTCTTCTTTTAATACATCTAACATTGACATATCAGTATAAAATTCTGTTCCATACATATATACATATGAATCTCTTTCTTTGTAAAAAGGTTGAAATGCATCGTATATTATTCTTTTCTCTTCGATTATAAATGAACCAAGAATATTTTCTTTAGAATCAGAGATTTTTAAACCACCACTAGATCTAAAAAACTCACTTTTTAATCTTCCATATCCAGCAATAAAGTTTCCATATTTCATATCAATAAGATGATCAGAATTTTTTAATTGTTCTAATAATTCAGGTGAAACTTGCTTTAATCTAAATGAAAAATTATATCTTTTTAAATACTCTAATACAGGTGTGTTTTGTCTAATTCTTATTAATTTATAATTTATAATATTGTTTTTAACTATCTCTTTCATACCATAATCCTCCATAAAATTAGATATATTATACTCTTTGTTTTCTAAATATGTCAATGTACATAATTATTTATATCACTATATCGGCGCTATTATGTAAGTAGTAGACAAAAATCTTTTTTCACCCATGCCAATGCTTTGCATTAGTAGGAATAGTAATAACTATACCAGTTTTTAGACTAACGTCATCCTTACCTTCTTCTTGGTAGGAAGTTAGAATTTATGCAAGCCTATATGATATCAAAATTTCTTATATAAATAATAATGTATAGTTCCTGGTGGGCAATCTTCAAATTGTCCCCACACAATATACCCTAGTTTTTGATAGAATTTTGGTGTTTGAAAACTCCAAGAAGATATTTTTACACCAATTGCATTATTTTCTTTTGCAAATTGTTCTATTTTTTTATAATCTCACTCCCAAGTCCTTTACCTCTATACCCCTCATCAATATAAAAATCTGTTAACTGATACCATCCAAATCTTATATATCCTAATGCACCACCTATAATTTCATTATTATCATATATAATAAAATCACCATTTATTGTGTTATTATGAGCATAAGATGAATTATTTCTGATATAGTCACAATTTTTTTGATTATATTTATGAAGATTAAATTTTACAAAGTGTTCTACATCATTACAATTATCTTTTTCTATTATTATTTTCTCCATAATATTTTAATCCAATCTTTCATATTCTTCATCTTTAACTTCTTCACACCACTCATTTGATATTTCTTCACCAGGAACTTCAATGGCTAAATGACTAAACCAAGAATCTTTCTTTGCCCCATGCCAATGTTTTACATTAGCAGGAATAGTAATAACCATACCAGGTTTTAGACTAACTGCTTTCTTCCCTTCTTCTTGATACCAGCCTTCACCATCTACACAGATAAGAATTTGGCCACCACCACTCTTAGCATGATGAATATGCCAGTTATTACGACAAGCTGGTTCAAAAGTAACATTTGCAATAAATAGACTTGTTTTTTTAGGATCAGTTAAAGGATTTAAATAACTTTTACCAATAAAATATTTTGCAAAAGCAGTATTCTCTTCTCCTAAACCAAAGTCTCCTCCTTTTTTAATATCACTTATTATTTATCTTCTCCTTTCTCAGTTATATTTTTAATTAAATTAATTGTATTTAAACTTCTAGGAAAACCAAGATATGGAACTAAATTCTTTACTACTTCAACTAACAACTCTTTACTATTTCCTAATGCCAAATTAGCATATATATGAGATGAAAG
>CALVIP010000029.1 GCA_944331715.1 uncultured Bacilli bacterium | reverse complement strand
AGAAGTATATTTATGGATAAAGATATTGCATTGGATCAAGCTTTTGATTATTATGATGCTGTAGTTAATTCTGATATTTCAAGAGTTGATGGTATAAATCGAGAATCTACAAGAGTTAAAAATTTGATGAGAAGTTATGCTAGAAATATTGGTAGTCAAGTATCAATTGAAGCTTTAAAAAAAGATATGATTAATAATGATTCTTTTTCATTAGATACAGATACTGTTTATTCATATATTACTGCATTAAAAAAAATATTTGTTATAGAAGAAGTCCCAGCATGGAATCCTAATTTAAGAAGTAAAAGTGCTATTAGGACTTCTGATACTAGATATTTTATTGATCCGTCTATAGCAACAGCAGCTTTGGGATTAGGACCGGATGATTTGATTAATGATTTAAATACTTTTGGATTTATTTTGGAAAATCTTTGTGTTAGAGATTTAAGAGTTTATGCAGAGAGTATTAATGGTAATTTATATCATTATAGAGATGCTTCTTCGTTAGAATGTGATGCAGTTATTCATTTAAGAAATGGTTCATATGGACTTATTGAAATAAAATTAGGTGGTGATAAATTAATAGAAGAAGGTGCTCTCAATTTAATAAAACTAAAAAATAAGTTAGATACTAGTAAAATGAAAAATCCATCTTTTTTAATGGTTATTACAGCGGCAGGTAATTATGCTTATAGGCGTGATGATAATGTTTATGTTGTGCCTATTGGATGTTTGAAAAATTAGTTTATTTTTTCTTTTGTTTATGATATTATTAGAGATGAAATGAAAGGTATTGATGTATATGAAAAAAGATTATTTAAATAATAAAAAGGGTTTACCTAGTGAAGTTAAGAAAACTATTATAATTATAGTAGTTGCAGTAGTTTTGTTAGTTGGAATGTACTTTTTAACTACTGCAATACTTAGTAAAGATACTCCTGAAGAAAAGATTACAGAAAATGCTATTCAATATAATGAAATATTAGCAGGTGAGTCATTTAATCAGGGTGATGGAGAGTATTATGTAATATATTATGATTCTAGTAATGAATACTCTACTATTAGTTCGTTAATAAGTTCTTGTCAGTTAAATAATAGTGATAGTAAGCTATATAGTGTTGATCTTGCTAATGGTATGAATAAGAAGTATATTACTGATGGAGATATTGTTACAGATGATGCTAGCAGTTTAAAAGTTAAAGATACTACTTTACTAAAATTTACTGATGGAGAAGTTACAGAGACAATTACTGATACTAATGAAATTACAAGTTTTTTAAATAGTTAAAACTAGCCATAAAGACTAGTTTTTGTTTGTATTATTTTCTACATCAACATTGTTATTTGTTTTTTAGAAAGACCTGTCGCTTTAACTATATCTTTTATAGGCATACCTATATTAAGAAGATTCTTAGCAATAGATTTTTTCTCATTATTAGCACCGGTTTTTATTCCTTGTTCAATTCCTTGCTCAATACCTTGCTCAATTCCTTGCTCAATTCCTTGCTCAATACCTTTTTCTTCAGCAATTTTACTATGATACTCTATCTTTAATGCTTCCTCTTCTTTTCTTCTTTTTTCAGGGTCATAAAGTCCTATATTATCAATATTATCTGTTAGTTCATATAATTTATCAGCAACTTCCATTAATTCATCGTCTCCTTTCGCTAATTTTTTAATTTCTAGATAATCATCTAACATTAATATTACTAACTCTTTATCTAATTTAGTTAATTCTTCTCCATTAAGATACTTGTTATAACTTTTCATCATATCTATATGTATCTTTTCACTTGTTTTAGTTTCTATTATATTTTCATTATTCTTCATATAAAATTTAGATATATTTTCTTTTCCTAAGCATTCTTCAAAGTTATCAAAGATATCAAAATTAATCTGGATTACTTTTATTTTTTTACTATATTCTTCACCTTTACTTAATAATTCACCTTTTAGTTTTCCAAAGTAAGCATCATTTCTCTCTATTAGGCCATCCCAGTATCCACGATTACATTCTAAGTTAATAATAAATCCTGGTAATTTAAAGATAAAATCAGAGACTTTTTTTCTTTCTAGAGCATTCGCTATTTTATGTTCAACATTTTGTTCTTTAAAGTTTTTAATAATAAAATCTTTATCAAGACCAGTTAATTTAGATATTATATCTCCTAAATATAAAAGACAACCTCCCATAATAGCTTTAAAAACAGAGTCAAGTGTTCCTTCATAAACAAAGTTATTAGATATCATATAATCTCTAATCTTTTCATTAGAGACATTCTTAGGTATGTTTATTTTACGAAGTTTCTTCATAGATTTCTCCTTTCTGCAATAGTTGTAACATAGTAAAGAAACTAATGCAAAAAGGTAATTTTTAAAATTCAAGAAAAATAACTCTTCAATTTAATATTTTCCCTAGACGAATTTTAAATATTCATATCAATAATTTTCTCAATTTAGAAAATTCATAGTTTTTTCAAAAATATTAAATTTTCCTCCTTTCCCCATCTTTTATACATCGCCTCTTATATCAATAATGTATCATAACAGATAGGGTGTGTCAATATGAAATGTAATATATTTGTACTCTCTTTTATAGTTTCTACATATAGTAGTGTAAAGATATAAAAATGAATTTATTTTCTCTTTAGATATTGTTTTATTTGTGATAAAATTAATATGTTAAGACTGTGGGGTGATACTAATGTTTAAAAAGAATAAGAATATTAATGATAAAGAGAATCTAGAAGAAGTGAAAGAAGAAATAGAGGACAATAATGTTAGAGAGATTATAGTAGAAAGAAGAAGTGGGTTTAATTTTTCTGAAGTTATTATTATCATGATAATTGCTATTATGTTTGGTTTTCTTTTAGGTAATATAGTTAATTTTGTGGTGTTTAGTGATTCATCTTCTAGTAGTGATGAGTTAAATGAATTGGTTTCTACCTATGATAATATTGTTAATAACTATTATGAGGATGTTGATAAAGAAGAACTTATAGATGCTGGAATACAAGGAATGATTAATTACTTGGATGATCCTTATGCGACATATTTTAGTGGAGAAGCTAGTGATAATTTTAATGAAGAGTTAGCAGGTACTTATGAAGGTATTGGTATAGAAGTAATGCTTAAAGATGGGGTTGTTAGTGTAGGTAATGTTTTTGATAATAGTCCTGCTAGTAAAGCTGGGGTAAAAGTTGGAGATATTGTTACTAAAGTAAATGATACTGATATTAATGGTAAGAGTTTAACTGAAGTAGTTAATATGATATCTGGTAATGATAGTGGTAAAAGTTCTAAATTGACTGTAACAAGAGATGGACAAGAACTTAGTTTTGAACTTAGTAAAGATACTATAGAGACTCCTGTTGTAGATAGTGAAATATATGAGAGTAATAATAAAAAAATAGGTTATATTAAAATAGAGATATTTAATAGTAATTCTTATAAACAATTTAATAAGATTTTAAAGAAGTTAGAGAAGAATAATATAGAAGGATTAGTTATTGATGTTAGAGATAATCCTGGTGGTTATTTATCTGAAGTTAAGAATATATTAAGTTTATTCTTAAATAAGAAACAAGTATTATATCAATTACAGACTAAAAATAAAACAGAGAAAGTTTATGGTACTAAGAAGAGTGTTGATAGAGATTATCCTGTTAGTGTAATTATTAATGATGAGAGTGCTAGTGCTTCAGAAATACTTGCTAGTGCTTTTAAAGAGAGTTATGGTTCTCATGTTGTGGGAATTAATTCTTATGGAAAAGGTACTGTACAATCTGCTAGTGATTTAAATAGTGGAGATACTATTAAATATACAGTACAAAAATGGTTAACTCCTAAAGGTAATTGGGTTAATGATAAGGGAGTTGTTCCTACTGATAGAGTAGAGACTGTATTACAAGAAGGAGAAACCTTAACTTATGAGAATGATACTATGTTACAAACGGCGATAAGTGTAGTAAGTGAATAAAGTATATAGTTTTAGTTATATACTTTTTCTACCTAATATTTCATCTATAGAGAAGTCTTTATAGAAGAGAGCCAGACTATAGATGAAACTAGTTGGTATTAAGTATCTAGAGTTTTCATAATGAGCATAGCCTCCAGAACTTGTATTTAAGACTTTAGCGATTTGTTCTTGAGTCTTTTTATTTTCTTTTCTTATAGTAGTTAAGTTTTTTGATATGGTGTTTAAATCTATTTCTAGGGGTAAATAAAGCTTATTAGTGTTAGTTAAACCAAATAGATAGTCTAGACTAAAATTATACTTATTAGCATATTTTATTAATTGTCTTAGAGGTATTGTGTCTTTACCTGTTTCCCATCCTGATATTGTAGAGTAAGTTACGTTAAAAAGAGTAGTTAAATCTTTTTGTTTAAGACCTAAGTTTTCTCTTGTATATCTAAGATTTTTTATAATCATATTTCTTCACCAATTTAATTTTTCCATTTTTTGGTATCAATATAAAATTTATTGGGGAAATAGACGAAAATATGATAATAATATAAGAACAGAAGAAGGAATGACAGGAAAAGGAGTAGGAGCCAGTACAACGGGAACAATCTATGGTGTATATGATATGTCAGGTGGAGCTTGGGAGTATGTTATGGGAAACTATAACGATATGGCTGGGAATTCAGGATTTAGTGATTCACTTACATTAGATAGTAAATATTATAATAAATATACAAGTAATAATGTAAGTACAGCATGTAATGGAAGTGAATGTATATCACATGGCTTAAGTGAGACAAGAGGATGGTATAGTGATGCACAGACAATGGTAAGTGAAGAGTACCCATGGTTGTTGCGCGGCGGTTACTATGATACTGGTGGTGCGGGCGTTTTCTATTTTTACGCTTACGGTTACACTGGTGGTGTTTACAGCGATGGCTCGTTCTGCCTCGTGATGAGCGTGACTAGTCCGTAAGGACTATGTAAAGCGAATTAGAGGCTTGAACGAGTTGAAGTAAAAGTCTTGAGAAGGTTGTATAATCTAGTGTGCTTTATGTCATACTAGATTATATTTCAGCAATATTTAGCACTCCCACTTGACAACTGCTAATTTCTGTTATATAATATGCTTGTGTAAGAAAGGAGAGATTTATTATGTATCAAAATCCAAATGAAGAAAAAGAGAATGTATTAGAAAAATATGGTCGTAATATAAATGAAGCGGTTAAAGCTGGTAAGATTGATCCTGTTATTGGTCGTGATGAAGAGATACGTAGTATAACAAGGGTACTCTCTCGTCGTACTAAGAATAACCCTGTTTTAATTGGTGAACCTGGTGTCGGTAAGACTGCTATTGTAGAAGGTCTTGCTCTAAGAATAGAACGTGGTGACGTTCCTGCTAGTCTTAAAAATAAAACTATTTGGGAACTTGATATGGCTAGCCTTGTTGCAGGTGCTAAATACCGTGGTGAGTTTGAAGAAAGACTTAAGAAAGTCTTAAATGAAGTTAAAAAATCCGAAGGCTCTATTATTATGTTTATTGATGAGATTCATATGATTGTAGGTACTGGTAATACTGAAGGAGCGATGGATACATCTAACATATTAAAACCTATGCTTGCTCGTGGAGAGATTCATGTTATTGGTGCGACTACCTTAAATGAATATCGTAAATATATAGAGAAAGATGGGGCTTTGGAACGTCGTTTTCAAAAGATTATTGTTCATGAACCTAGTGTAGAAGATACTATTACTATTCTTCGTGGTCTTAAAGAAAAGTTTGAAATACATCATGGAGTTACTATTCATGATAAAGCTTTAGTCGCCGCTGCAACGCTTTCTAATCGTTATATTACTGATAGATATTTACCTGATAAAGCGATAGATTTAGTAGATGAAGCTTGTGCGACTATTCGTGTTCAAATGGACTCTGTTCCAAATGCACTTGACTCTTTAACTCGTAAGATAATGAGACTTGAAATAGAAAGACAAGCGATTAAGAAAGAGAAAGACCAGTTATCTCTTAAACGTAAAGATGAGATAGATAAAGAACTAGGTGAATTAAAAGCTAGAGAAAAGGAATATAAAGAGGCTTGGGAAGAAGAGAAAAGTCTTAATGATAAGATACAATCTAAGAAGAAAGAAATTGAGAAAGCTAGATTTGAACTTGAACAAGCTGAAAATAGGTATGATTTAGAGAGTGCTGCTAAACTACAACATGGTACTATTCCTAAGTTGGAGAAAGAACTTGAAGAGTTAAAGAGTCGTGATGAAATGAAATTACTTAGTGATAATGTTACTGAAGAAGATATCGCTAGTGTTATTTCTAAAATGACTAATATTCCTTTAAGTAAGTTAGTTAGTAGTGAGAAAGAGAAACTTCTTAATCTTGAGAACAGTATGAAAAATCGTGTTATGGGACAAGATGAAGCATTACACTTAGTAAGTGAAGCGATTATTAAGTCTCGTAGTGGTATAAAAGATCCTAATAGACCTATTGGTTCATTTATCTTTTTAGGCCCTACTGGTGTTGGTAAAACTGAAGTTGCTAGAACTCTTGCTTATGAACTTTTTGATGATGAGAAACATATGGTTCGTATTGATATGAGTGAATATATGGAGAAATTTAGTGTTAGTCGTTTAATTGGTTCTCCTCCAGGTTATGTTGGTTATGAAGAAGGAGGACAATTAACTGAAGCGGTTAGACGTAATCCTTATAGTATAGTTTTATTCGATGAGATTGAGAAAGCTCATCCTGAGGTTTTAAACCTTTTACTACAAATACTTGATGATGGTAGAATAACTGATTCTAATGGTAGAACTGTTGACTTTAAAAACACCATAATCATTATGACATCTAATCTTGGTAGTGAATACATACTAAACAGTGATACTAGTAAAGTAATGGATGAAGTAAGAAGTCATTTTAGACCTGAGTTTATTAACCGTATAGATGAAGTTATTGTCTTTAAACCTCTTACTAAAGATGTAATTTATCAAATTCTTGATAAGATTATTTCTGATATAGAGAGTCGTTTAAGTAATAATGATATTCATATTAAATTAACTGATAAGGCTAAAGACTATTTAGTTGATGCAGGATATGATGTTAATTATGGTGCTAGACCTTTAAAACGTGAAGTTAGTAAAACAGTTGAAAGTTTACTTGCTCACGAACTTGTTAAAGGTACTATTAAGTATGGAGAGACTATTACTTTTGATGTAGTTGATAATGAGTTAATAATTAAAAAATAGATGTTTTAGGCATCTATTTTTTCTGTTGTTATTACTAACTGTTTATTTTTATCTTTCTTACTACAAGTAGTTAGTATTAATCTTTGTTTGTTAGTTTTATTTATTTCTATAGTTCCATCTTTAGCTTGTTCTTCTATGTTTGTTACTTTGTATACTAAGTCTTTTCCTTTATATGTTAGATTAATAGTATCATTTAACTCTAGTTTATCTAAATCATTGAAGAATGCAATGTATCCAGGTCCTGAATGAGCTGCTAAGACTATTAGATTTATATCATCATTTAAAATAGTAACATTTTCTTCTACATTGTTATGAGAACTGTTAATATTATAAATACTTTTAGATAAGTTTAATTTCTCTATTGTTAAAGTACCAATTATTTCATTATCTGTTTGTATATTTTTATTATTAATATAATTTGCAGTATTAGTACTATTTTCTATGCTTGTAGTTTTAATACTCTTGGTGTTTGTTTCGGTGTTATATATTAATAGACAACTACCTAAGTATGCTGTTAGTAGTAATATACTAACTAAACTTTTTCTTAACAATTAAATATGTAGGTAATATTAAACTTAATAAGTGGTAGTTGTTTTCTTTTGTACTTGTATTTGGTACTTCTATTGATATTGTTTCTTCAGGTGTTTCTTCTTTTGGTATTTTATAGTCATTAATAGTATAGTAATAGTCTTTATCTATATCATTTATAAATATTTCAAATGGTTTAATCTTTGTATATCCTTCAGTAGTATTAACTTGTACTATTTTGTAATGACCATAAGGTAGAATTATCTTTGCTATTCCATTTTGGTCTGTTGTTATACTTTTAACCAGATTATTATCTTTATCATATATTTCAAAAGTAATATTAGGTTCTGTTTGCATTAACTTGCCATCACCATATAATTTCTTAATAGTTACTTCTTTTTCTATAACTTTATTTTCAATAGTTAAATCTATAGTAGGATTATCTCCTGTAAAGTTTATTTCATATACCTTATCATTAGGTAAATAACCTGTTCCTGTCTTAGTTTCTTTAAGATAGTAAGTACCATAGTCTAAATCAATATCATTACTTGATAAAGATGCTTCCATATTTTCATCTAAAGATATATCTGTTATTTTTTCCATGTTCTTATTATATAGAGTAAATATTGTATCTTTTAGAGATGCTTCACCAATACTATCTGTTGTTCCTGTATCTTTATCAATCTTTTTGATATTTAGTTTTAATTCATTAAAACAGAAAGTAACTTTTGTACTCTTGTTGTAAGGACTTCCTGTAACTGCTAGATGTTGACTATTAGGATTATAGTAGAATAAAACAGGTGTTGTATACTTATAATTTCTTGAAAGTTCTGTTTCATAGCATCCAGGAGCATCTTTAGTTACAGTAATAGTGTTCCCATCTACTATTATGTCATTTGGTCTTATAACAAAGTTATATAAGACATTATTTGTATCTTCAATTGTGATTGGCTTATTTACTATTCCATAAAATGTTTGATTGTGAAAACTTGGTACTTTGTAACTATTGGTTATTAGTTCATTTATTCTTGCTATTTCATCATCATAGATGTTTATTTTATTACCATTAAGGGTGTCAGTAAAGTAAAATTCACAGTCTGGTTCTACTGTTTGCCAAATCATAAGTTGAGTTACAGCATACCATTTCATATCATATCCGTGAGATGAATAACCATAACCAAAGCCGATGATATCTCTTAGTTTTTCTAGAGTCTCACTACTTATTTCAGGTAGTGTGTCAACAGTTTCATAGGTGTTATCACTTGGATTAAATACCTTAAATGGTTGTAGACAGTAAGCAAGTCTTCCATCACTTGTTCTTCTATAAGTCCTAGCTTTTTGATAATATTTAGTTTTTGTGTTTTTATCATATCTAACCATATAGATATTATCAATGTATTCTCCTTCATAGAAAGAATCAGTACTTGCATTAACAATAGTTGTAGAACTTATTAGATAAATAAAACTTATAGTTAAGAATAATAATATTTTTTTCATAAATTTCCTCCTTTTTCTTAACGAGGTTTACTTTAACATTATTGATTAAACAGTGCAAATGAGTAATTTTTAAAATTCAGAGAGATTTGGGAGGCAATTTTAAAAATTCACTAGGGGAATTTACAAAATTG
>CALVIP010000028.1 GCA_944331715.1 uncultured Bacilli bacterium | reverse complement strand
CCAACAAAGTTCACCTTTGTTGCTTATCAATTAATAAATTCGGATATCATTTCCGGATTTCCTAACTTAAATTGACCTTTTTTATCTTACTTTCTCTATTTCTTCTTTTAAGTCTTCATAAGGCATACTGCCAAAAGATGTAAAAGCAATATTACCGTTAGAGTTTATTATATAAGTATTAGGATATGTTGTTATATAGTACTTATCAAATAATTTATCATTAGCATTTAGTGATGTAAAGGTATAGTTATTTTTATTTAAGAATTCTATTATATCTTCTTCACGATTACGAGAGGTGTTGGCAATTCCTAATATGATAACATCATCTTTGTTTTGGTTATAGTCATTATATATTTTTTCAATATGAGGCAGTTCATCTAAACATGAAAAGCAGTCAATGGCATAAAAATGTAAAACTATTGTCTTGCCTATATAATCATCTAAAGTATGAGTGTTACCCTCTTGATCTTTTAAAGTAAAGTTAATTGGTGTTGCTAATTCTACTTTACCTGTACTTTTTACAGACTCTTTATCTTTGATAGGCTCCATGGTAAAACCTGTATAAGATACGTAACAACCCATAACTATAATGATAATCGCTCCTATCTTAACAATATAGTTTAAGATATTTTGTTTTCTTTTAATAAGATTTAAGACTTTAGTAGTAAATAATCCTAAAATAATAAATGGTAATAGAAAACCTATAGCATAAACCAATACAAATAAATTTCCTATTAAAGCCGTACTTGCTGTACTAGCCATAATTAAAGTTGATGATAAAGCTGGTCCTACACAAGGAGTCCAGGCAAAGGAAAATAGAAATCCCATAAGGAAAGCAGTTTTTTTACTCATCTTATTGGGATTAAAATTTATCTTTAATTTCTTTTCTTTATTTAGAAAATCTACTTTTATTATACCTAACTGGAATAGTCCTAATATTACGATTAAGATTCCCCCTATTTCTAGGAATATTTTTCTATTGTCTTTAAAAAATAAACCTAGTCCTGTAAAAGATAATCCTAAAATAAAGAAAGACATGGATATTCCTAAGATAAAGAATAAGGTATAAATTAGAACTATTTTCTTTTTATAAGTAACATTACCTTTTTCATCTACCTCTTTAGCATTAGTAGCAAGATAACCCATATATAAAGGTATTAGGGGAATAACACATGGTGAGAAAAATGATATTATTCCTTCTAAAAATATGGCAAAGATTTGTACTAACTCACTCATTAAATCACTCTCCTAGAAGATTCTAACAAAAAATAGAGTATATTACAACTCTAATTTTCTTTTGTATTTAATATAGCAAGAAAAGCATCAGGAGGCACTTCTACACTACCAATTTGTTTCATCTTCTTTTTACCTTCTTTTTGTTTTTCAAGTAGTTTTTTCTTACGAGTAATATCTCCACCATAACATTTAGCAAGGACATCTTTTCTTAAGGCCTTAATATCAGTTCTTGCAATTACCTTATTACCAATAGATGCTTGAACTGGGACTTCAAAAAGTTGTCTTGGTATTACTTCTTTTAATCTATGAACTATTAATTTACCTCTATTATAGGCAAAGTCTTTATGAACAATAACACTTAAAGCATCTACTACTTCACCATTTAATAAGATATCTAGTTTTACTAAGTCACTAGGCTCATATCCTATTACTTCATAATCAAAAGAAGCATAACCTTTGGTAATTGATTTTAACTTATCAAAGAAATCATAGACTATTTCTGATAGTGGTAATTTATAGATAAGACAGACTCTTTCTTCATCTAGATAATTCATATTAATGAATGTTCCACGCTTATCTTGACATAATTCCATTAAAGGACCAATATAATCTTTTGGAGTATAAATTGAGGTCTTAGCAAATGGTTCTTTTATTTCTTTTATCTTAACTTTAGGGGGCATTTTATTAGGAGCATCAACTGATATCTTAGAACCATCAGTAAGGGTTACTTCATAAATAACTGAAGGAGTAGTTGCAACTACATCGATATCAAATTCACGTTTAATACGTTCTATTGTTACTTCCATGTGTAATAGTCCTAAAAATCCTGTTCTAAAGCCAAAACCTAAGGCCACTGATGTTTCTGGTTCATAGATAAGAGCCGCATCATTTAGTTTTAACTTAGCAAGAGCTTCTCTTAAATCTTCAAACTGGTTAGTTTCAAGAGGATAAAGACCACAGTAGACAACACTTTTTAACTTTTTATATCCTGGTAGTGCTTCTACTTTGTCTTTAGTAGAATTTAATGTAATAGTATCACCAACATGAACATCACTAATACTTTTAATAGAGGCATAGATATAACCTACTTCTCCTGTACCTAAAGAATTAACTTCTACTTCTTTAGGAGTATTTTTTAAAATAGATAATACTTCATAACTAGCATTACTCTCTAGCATATAGATGGTATCACCTTTTTTTACACTACCATTAAATATACGAACTGCTGTTAAAACTCCACGATAAGAATCATAAATACTATCAAAGATTAATCCTTGTAAAGGTTTATCACTACTACCCTTAGGAGCAGGGATTTTAGTTATAATAGCATCTAATAATTCTTTTATACCATCCCCTGTTTTTGCACTGGTTAAAATGATTTCTTCTTCATCGAATCCTAAATTAGTAAGTTCTTCTGTTACTTTAGGAATATCAGAACTAGGTAAGTCTATTTTATTAATAACAGGAATAATAGTTAAGTTATTATCAAGAGCAAGATAAAGATTTGCAAGAGTTTGAGCTTCTATTCCTTGTGTTGCATCTACTACTAAAATAGCACCCTCACAAGAAGCAAGAGAACGATTAACTTCATATGAAAAATCAACATGACCTGGAGTATCAATTAAATTTAATAAGTATGTTTCATTATTATATAAATAATTAATAGATACAGCATTTAATTTAATAGTAATGCCACGTTCTCTTTCTATATCCATAGAATCTAACAATTGCTCTTTCATTTCCCTCTCTGTAACTGCTTTAGTCTCTTCTAAAATTCTATCTGCTAAAGTACTTTTACCATGATCTATATGAGCGATTATTGAAAAATTACGAATGTTTTCTTGTTTCATCAACTTCACCTACTTAAAAATATAGTAACATAGTTACTATATTATCATATTTTTAAGAGTTTTTTAACTGTTCTATTTCTTTTTTAGATAAACTAGTTGTTTTAATAATATCCTTAATAGATAAATTCATCTCTAGCATTCTCTTTGCAAGAGCTTTTTTCTCTTTTTCAAAAGAGTTCTTATCTTCTTCAAAAGCCTTATTTCTCTCCTCAAGAGATTTCTGACCCTCTTCAAAAGACTTCTTATCTTCCTCAAGAGATTTTTGACCTTCCTCAAGAGATTTTTGACCTTCCTCAAGAGATTTCTTTTCTTCTTCAATAAACTTTTTACCGTCTTCAATTTGTTTCATAATTAAATCATTCTCTTCTCTTAAAGAATCTATTAATGCCAAATCATCTTTAACATATTCCTTTGCTTTCTGTTTCCATTCCCATTCTTTATGCTTTTCATAATCATATACACCTATTATTCCTAAATTATCTGATAGTTTTTTTATCTCTTCTTTCGCTTCCATTAATCCTTCAACTCCTTCACTAATCTTTTCTATATCTTCACGTTTTGTTAAAGTTAATAAAGTTATAGCCCTCTCAAACTCACTTAACTCATCATTATTATAATATTTTTCACGGAATTTTAAAAGATTAATATTGTATATTATAAGATTTTCTGAAAGCACAATTCCTCGTTCTGGATCCATTAATACAAACTTTATTATATCTCTATCATCATACTGCCAATCTAAATCAAAGTTTATCTGAATACCTATATAACTATCATCGTAATTTTCTCCACTAAAATTCGCTTCAGTCTTTCCTTTTAAAATGTAATCAATATTCCTATTTATTAATCCCTTATAATAACTAGCATTCATTTCTAAATTGACTACATTTCTTTCAACTCTAACTATTATATCTGTAACTTTCTTCTTTTCTTTAGCATTACTAACAGGTAAAGTTGTATTTTCTAGATGCATATTATTTCTTATTATTTCTTTATCAATACCTAAGAAATGTTCTAATATTATAATTAAAAATTCACGACTTTCCATAATCAAATTCTTAAAGACAACATCTTCTGTTGCAGGTAATACTTCTCCTTTTCTTATAAGTTCTTCTCTTATTTTTATCGCTTCTTTTAAATTTATCATTTTTTCTAAAAATTCTTCACTATATCCTGTGTACATTACAATTTCTCCTTTCTTAATTACATACTTTTCGAAAAGTGATTTAACTCTATCATAAGAAAATAATTAAATCAAAAAGAGAAAATTGAAAATTCAAAAGAAAAACAGGTGGAAAATTACCTCAAAACACCTGTTTCCTCCAATATTCACTGATAAATTGGCTTGAATTTTAAAAATTCATATAAATTTTATTTTTTTAAGATGATACTGCCTCATTCAACATCTCAAAGAAGGCATTCATACCTTTATTAAAAATATCTTCTATTAAGCGAGATAAGTCTAATCCTAGTTCTGATACTTTATTTTCATAATTAACCTTATCTTTATTAAGATAATCTTTTATAGTAACATCCTTACCCGCTTCTATATCTTCCTCATACTCTTTTATTTGTTCTTCAGTTAACATATTTTCTCTATTTCTTGTATACTCATTATAACCAGATGCTTGCATAAAATATAGAACAAAGAAAAGAAATACTAATATTAAAACAATAAGTCTTGCTAAATTAGTTTTGGTCATTATTTATCACCTCTGTTAGCACTTCACTTAAAACTAAAAGAGTCTCATAGACTTCATCGATAGTATTTTCTGGTCCTCCTACTTCTATTAGAATAGTTCTATTAGAAAAATCTTGATTATAAACACCGTTTACCCCTTCCCCTTCTTTTTTGTATATTCCTTTAGATAGTCCTGGTATTTTAGCATTTATCATCTCACTTATTTTGGTACTGAAATCTAAATTTCCCTGATAATTAGGATTTTCTAATCCTACTAAAAACATTACTTTAGCATAGTTCTTATCATTATAAGTTAGCGTTGTCTTATCATGAAATAAGGAATCTCTATGTAAGTCTATAAAATATATTAAACTAGGATAATTCTCTTTCGCTTGTTCCATTAAGACTCTACTAGCAGTATAACTTCCAGCATAATTAAGTCCTAAACTACTTCTAATACTACTTATTGTTTGTTCTTCTATTAACACACTAAAACCATTATCTTCTAATTTTTCTTTTAAAACATAATCTGATAGTTTAACTGTTGGCATAACACTATACTCTGCAAAAGATGATGGTTTATACTCTTCTGTATCATGGGAATTATATAAATAAATAGTAGGTTCTTCTTCATTAACAACATCTTCATTACTTACTTTTTTAACTTCTTTCTCTTCTACATTTACTTTTTTAGTTAACCCTTTAAAATTAGTATCTAATATTGAAAGAGGATCACTTAAATCTAAATCAATTAATTTAGTCATAATTTGATGAAAGTAACTATAGTTAGATTTACTATTAACAATAAAGGGATTATTATTTTCTATTAAAAAGTTTACTAAATCACTATTTTGATATGGTAAATTATATTTAGATAAAGCTTTAATAGTTATGACAAACGAAGAAAAAATCATAATAAAGAATAGAATGATTTTAGGTTTTATTTTCTTAGTTTTTTTATTCTTTGATATAAACTTTTTCTTCATAAGAAATCTCCTTTACTACATAGTAATAAAAGAGTTATTAAAATTATGTCGAATTAGTTTAATTCTAGACTTTTATTTAAAGCTTTAGATAAAAGAAGACTTAACTTCTCTATAACAAAGTCTATTTCTTTAGGGGTTACTAAAAGATTATAGCCTAGAGGAGTTAAGACTTCTGTAATTAAGGTCTTAATTTCTTCTTCTGATAAATTACCTATTAGACCCATAACTTCTTCTCTTTCTTCTTTATTTAAGGTTTTATCATGACTTTTATAATCTCTACTATTTGGAGGGACTAACTTTAATTTACTATTATTAATATTTTCTTTTTCATACGAAAAGTGTCTAAAAATATAGTTAATAGTATTACTGACGATTGTTGTTGCATCTACAACTGTTGGTATACCAATAGCGATTACAGGAATGCCTAGAGTTTCTTTACTAATTTCAAATCTATTATTTAAAAGACCACTACCTGGATGTATACCTGTATCTGTTATTTGTATTGTTTTATTAATACGTTCAAGACTTGATGTAGCAAGGGCATCTATTACAATTAGAAAGTCTGGCTTTGTTTTTTCTATTACTCCTTCTATTATTTCTTTAGTCTCAATCCCTGTTGTCCCCATAACGCCTGGTACTAGTGATGAAATAACTCTATATTTATTATCTAATGGTAGCCCTAACTCTACTATCTGTCTTGTTATTTTAATAGAATCTACTGTTAATGGTCCTAAAGCATCAGGAGTTGCCTTTCTATTACCAAGACCTACAATTAAACAACTGTAACTATCTTTGATATTGATACTCTTTAATAAATCTTTTAAAGCTTTAATAGTTGCGCTTAATAAATTATTAAAATTAGTCTCATCTGTAACATCTTCAAAATAAATAGTCTTATAGACTCCTTCTTTTTTAGAGACTAGTTTAGCACTATCTTTGTCTAAGGTGATAGTTTCTATTTTAATATCTTTATATAGTTCCTCATGTTTTTCATATTCTTTAAAGTTACTAAGATGTTCAACAATTAAGTCCGTTCTAATTTTATATTTACTTAAATCTATTTCATGCATAAAAAGCACTACCTTTCATATTTTCTCTTTTTATATTATTAACAAAAAAGTACAAAAATATTTGCAAAATATACTATTATTTGGTAAAATTAGATTGTTTACAAAAAGTGAGGTGAAAACATGCCAAATATTAAAAGTGCTAAGAAAAGAGTACGTAGTAATGCTAGAAAAGCAGATGTTAATACTTTAGTTAAATCTAGTATGAGAACTGCTATTAAGAATTGTGAAAAAGCAGTAAGCACAGGTAATAAAGAAGAAGCTGCTAATAAGTTAAATATTGCATTACAAAGAGTTGATAAAGCTTGTACTAGTGGATTAGTTCATAAGAATAAAGCTGCTAGATTAAAATCAAGACTTACTAAAGCAGTAAATGCTATGGAATAATAAAAGAAATGTGGATAGTGTACACGCACATTTCTTTTTTTATAAATTTTAAAAAAGTATGAATTTTGAAAATTCGAAGTATTTTTCACTCGGATTTTAGGAGAAAATGGCCTTTTTGACCAATTTTCAACCTGTTTTTGCCTCAGATTTTGAAAATTCACTTTTTGCAAAGAATAACTTTATCTGTTATAGTGATAGCGAAAGGAGAAAAGTTTATTATGAAATAGGTATACATTATAACCGACTTTCTTTCATTATCATTATTTTTGGGTACTTTTAGAAATTGAATCACTCCTTTTTAAAATCATAATAAACATATCCTTTCAAAGTTCATCTCCCATAAAAAGACTAGAAACCTCCAAATTCTAGTCTTTTTCTAATCTATCTAAAGTTATTTCTTTAAAAGCATTGTTTTTAATGTCATTTAGAATAATACTAGATACTCTCTCATAATCAGTAATATTACCTTTAGTAACACATCCTCTTTTCTTTGCAATTTCTTCCATTATTTCTATATTAGTCATATTATCTACTTTTATATTATAACGACTTTCTAACTTTTCTTTATATAGTTTAGTTAGAATATCTATAGAAAAGAGTGCTAAATCTTCTTTATTAAGTATTTCTTCTTTAATAGATGAGAATATAGCAAGTATCCTCGCTTCATATTGATTTTCTAATTTAGGCCATAAAATACCAGGAGAATCTAGTAAATCTATATCTTTATTAATTCTAATCCATGAAAGACTCTTAGTAAAACCTGGCTTATTACCTACACCTGCTGCTTTCTTACCTACTAATCTATTAATTAAGGTACTCTTTCCAACATTAGGTATACCTATAATTAAGGCTCTTAAGTTACGAGGTTTTAGACCTTTAGATTTTCTTTTTTTATTTAATTCTTTACTAACACTTTCGCTTAATTCTAAAACTTTCTTAACATTCTTATTATTTGCTAAATCAACTGGTACTACTTTATAGCCAAGACTCTCATAATAACTAATAAATTTATCAGTTTCTTTTTTATCACATAAATCATACTTAGTCATTATTAGTATTCTGGGCTTATCTTTAATTAAATCATCTATATCTTTAATTTTAGATGATATAGGCATTCTTGCATCTATTACTTCATAGATTATATCGATTAGATTAATCTTTTCTCTTATTTCTCTTTTAGTTTTAGCCATATGGCCTGGATACCAGTTAATTGGATTATTGTTCATTTTCATCACTTCCTCATAAATCTATTATATTATATCATGTTTTTACCCAAAGAAAAAAGTAGATATAAATCCACTCTATAAATTGTAATTTTGTATTACTCTTTATCTTTTTTGCTATTTCTATATAATATACTAAATGTTAGTGTAAATAGCATTGGTATAACTGAATAACCAGCGTTATCTAATTTATGAGTGATTACCAAGTATCCACTAATTAAAGTCAAAATTGCAAATACAAAACTTAAAATCAAAAATATTTTCACCTTTAATTTTTCTTTGTTCATAACTTTTATATCTCCCTTATATATTGTAATTTATATAATAGAAAACATTGCTATAATTGAAGCGAATATGTTTGATAATGCATGTATAAACCAACTAGGCAAAATTGAGCCATTTGCTTTTTTTTCGTTTACATATCCCATAGCATAAGCAACTATTCCTGTAAGTAATATAATAATCATTGCTTTAACAATTCCAACTAAACTAAAAAACATTATTCCATGTAGTAGTCCAAATATTATACTTTGAATTACATTTGCAACTCTAAATCCAAATTTATTTGATAATCTTTTTAATAAAAACCCTCTAAAAAATATTTCTTCAGGTAAGGAAGTATTAAATATAGCATATATAAGTGCTGGTAGTAAAGCACTTATTCCTAATCCTTTGAATTCAGATGTAGCTGTTTCAATATCTTTTATCAAATAAAGAGTAATAATAGATACAGTCATAAAAACTAATGATATTATGATTGTATTTATCAATGTTGTTTTTGTATTTTCTATTTTTTTTAAACCAATCCAACTAAAAAAATTTTCTTTTTTCTTTGCTGATATTAGCCACCAAATAAATGGTAAAGAACTAATTAAAATTATTTCTATAATGCTACTTATTATTTTACTTACTAACATATAAATTTTCCATCCCATCTTTTCAACAAATTACTATTT
>CALVIP010000027.1 GCA_944331715.1 uncultured Bacilli bacterium | reverse complement strand
ACATCTTCATTATCACGAAACATACCAGATGTCTTTAAAATACCATCTACTAAAGTAGTTTTACCATGATCGACATGAGCAATAATCGCTACATTTCTTTTTTTCATACTATCACACTCCAAAATACGTTCTAAATTATAACATAACTCAAAGAAAAATACTAGAGTTTCTAGTATTTTTTTTGGGTTTTATCTACTAATAACTATTTAGCAGCATTTATTTGACTCATTACTTCATCAGCAAAGTTCTCTTCTTTTTTCTCAATACCTTCACCAACAGCATAACGAATCATTGATACAATAGAACCTCCATTGTTCTTAACATAAGCACCTACTGTAACATTAGAATCTTTAATAAACGCTTGTTCTTCTAAACAAATCTCTTTATAAAATTTATTTAATCTACCAGTAACCATTTTTTCAGCTATTTCTGCAGGTTTACCTTCATTCATAACTTGTTCTTTAATTACTTTAGATTCATGTTCTACCATATCACTTGGAACACTATCTCTATCTACACAAACAGGAGCCATAGCTGCAACATGCATTGCAACGTCTTTAGCAACTTCTTCTGTAGTATTATCAAGAACTACTAAAGCACCAATTTTACCTCCCATATGTAAGTAACTACCAAATACCCCGCTATCAGTCTTTTCTACTAATTCACATCTTCTAAAAGATATTTTTTCTCCTATTTTAGCAGTTAAACTAACTAACTTAGCTTCTACAGTCTCTCCATTATCATCAAATGCTAAAACATCTTCCCTAGTCTTTAAATCATTATTAATGATAGTATCTGCTAAATAATTAACAAAGTTAACAAACTCTTCATTCTTAGCCACAAAGTCAGTCTCAGAATTAACTTCTAATATAACTGCTTTATTATCTTTAACTTCTATCTTACATAAACCTTCTGCAGCAACTCTTGATTCTTTCTTAGCAGCTTTACTAATACCTTTTTCTCTTAACCAATCAACTGCCTCATCCATATTACCATTACAAGCTTCTAAGGCTTTCTTACAATCAAGCATTCCTGCTCCAGTCTTATCTCTTAATTCTTTTACATCACTTGCTTTAAACATAATTTATCCAATCCTTTCTTTAATTTATACAAAAGGAAGGAGATTCCCTCCCTCCTTCCTATCTTACTTTGATAAAGCTTCTATAATGTCAGCTTTTTTCATACCTGTAGTTGCAATACCTTTTTCTTTAGCAACTTCTTTAAGTTCTGCAACTGTCATTTTACTATAATCAACTGTTTCTTCTTTAGTAGTCTCTTCTTTCTTTTCTTCTACTACTTCTTTTTTCTCTAAGGCTTTAACTTCTTTTTTAGTTTCTTTTCTAGTCTCTTTCTTTACTTCCTTCTTAGCTTCTTTTTTTTCTTTCTTAGCCTTATCTTCTTCAGTAACATAATCAATTACTTCATTACCATTAACTTCTGCAATAGCATTAGTTAAAGCTCCAATAAGTAATTTAACACTTCTTACAGCATCATCATTACCAGGAATAACATAATCAACCATATCTGGATCACAGTTTGTATCAACTACACCAAATACAGGAATATTTAAGATTCTAGCTTCTTTAATAGCAATCTCTTCTTTTTTAGGATCAACTATAACTAAAGCTTGAGGAAGCTTCTTCATATCTCTAATTCCTCTTAAGTTCTTATTAAGTTTCTCATACTCTTTCTTAAGACCAATTACTTCTTTCTTAGGTAATGCATCAAATGTTCCATCTTCTTCCATTTTTTCGATTTGTTCCATTCTTCTAACTCTTGATCTAATAGTTCTAAAGTTAGTTAATGTACCACCTAACCATCTTTCATTAACAAAGTACATATTAGTTCTAACAGCACTCTCTTCAGCAGCTTCTTGAGCTTGTTTCTTAGTTCCAACAAATAGAACTTTTCCTCCATCTTCTGCTATTGTCTTTAAAGCTTCATATGCTTTATCTAAACATTTAGATGTTTTTTGTAAATCGATAATATAAATATCATCTCTAGTTGTATAGATGTACTCTCCCATCTTAGGATTCCATCTTCTTTTTTGATGTCCAAATTGAACACCTGCTTCTAATAAATAATTCATTGATACTACGCTCATATTTTAATCTCCTTTTCGTTTTAATCTTCTATTTTGTTCTAAAAATTATCACTGATTATACTATAGTCAGCACTAGATAATTCAATCCCAAAATATGTTTATTTTTTTAAAGCTTCAATTATATCAGCTTTTTTCATACCTGTAGTTGCAATACCTTTTTCTTTAGCAACCTCTTTAAGTTCTGCAACTGTCATTTTACTATAATCTACTTTCTCTTCTTTTTTTGTTTCTTTCTTAGTTGTAGCTTTCTTTTCAGTAGTCTTTACTTCTTCTTTAGTACTACTACTCTTAACAGTTACCTCATTAGTAGATTTAACTTCATTTACTTTTATTTTACCTTCTTTACCTTTTTTAGCTACTTCAACTAATTCAGTAAATGCTTTAGGATCATTAATAGCAATCTCACTTAACATTTTACGGTTAACTTCTACACCTGCTTTATTTAATCCTTCTATAAATCTAGAATAACTAATACCATTTTCTCTACATGCTGCATTAATTCTAGTTATCCATAATTTTCTAAACTCTCTTTTCTTTTGCTTTCTATCTCTAAAAGCATATTGACCAGAATGCATTAATTGTTCTTTAGCACTCTTATAAAGTCTATGTTTACTACCAAAGTATCCTTTAGCTTGTTTTAATACTTTCTTATGACGAGCTTTTGTAACTGCTCCATTCTTAACTCTTGCCATACTTCATCCTCCTTAAATTAAATAATGTTCTTTAAACGATTTTGATCTGCTTTAGATAAGCTAGATGCACTTCTTTTCTTTCTATTAACTTTTCTTGACTTATATCCAGTATTATGTCTACTTCCTGGATGTCCTATTTTATAATCATTCTTTCTTTTCTTAAATACTTTCTTACTACCTTTATGTGTTTTTAATTTAGGCATTATAATTCCTCCTTCTACTTATCTTTCTTTGGTACTAAAAACATTGTCATAGTACGACCATCTAACTTTGGATGTTGATCAATTGTTGCATAATCTAGAGTCCTATTAGCAAATTTCTCTAATACTTCTTTACCTAATTCAGTATGAGCCATTTGTCTTCCTTTGAATCTAATCGTAAGTTTAATCTTATCACCTTTTTGTAAGTACTTAATAACGTTTCTAAGTTTAGTTTCAAAGTCTCCTACATCAATAACAGGAGATAATCTAAACTCTTTTAACTCTGCTTGACTTGCTCTTTGTTTTTTCAAAGCTTCTTTTTCTTTCTTTTGTCTTTCATAACGGTATTTATTATAATCCATTACTTTACAAACAGGCGGATTACCATTAGGATTCATTAAAACTAAATCTAAATTAGCATATTTTGCTAGAGTTCTAGCATCTTCTATAGATTTAATTCCAACTTGTTCTCCATTAGGACCAATAACTAATACTTCTTTAGCTCTAATTTGCTCATTAATTAATTGACTCTTATTATCTTTTGCTATAATTAACACCTCCATAAAATTAAGAAAAGTGGATATATTAATACCCACTAAAAAACCAAAATAATGTTATATTATTATATCTAATCTTGGCTTTTTACCTATTGACTCACTTATCAATCAGGTGGTGGGGTATCCCATCTCTTTCCTTTTCTTCAAGTATTGTATGCTAAAAAACTAAGTTTGTCAACACATTTTTTTATTTTACTTTAGTCTTTTGAATTTCTTCTGGTTGCTGTGATATAACAGCTCTATCAATAATATCAACTATTTCTTCCTCTGTAAAATCATCTTTTAAAAGTTCTTCTTTTGTTAAATATAATGAGATAGGTTCCATAGTTTCAAAGTCAACGTTTATATATGAACCCAATGGACATTTATCATTTTCATCCTCCATAAGATGATAATAGTTACCAGAAATAACATCTTTATAATGAAAACTATCTTTACACCCATTACTAGTTCTATTATTTATTGTTTCTTCAACTAAATAAACATTTCCATCATCAGTTGTTGCAACTACAGTATTTTCTAAAATTGTTCCATCTAAAACATTATCTTTTTCTTCTTTACCACATGCAACCATTGTAGCCATAATTGTTCCTGCTAAAACAAAAGGTGTTAATTTTTTTAGTCCTTTACCAAAATATTTTAAATTTTTCATTCTTTTATTCCACCTCCATTTCTAATATAGATATATTATATACTGTTTTACTGTTTTGTCAAATTGATTACACAACAAATTAAACACCATCTATACAATTTTCGTAAAGCCACTCTTCTAACTTCGTATTATCTCCACTCTCATAATAGAGGGTTAATTTAGTTAAATAGTTACCAATCTCTTCAACAGGTACTGCTATTATGCCTTGACCATTTTTAATCATTTCTTTATTAGCAACTAAGTTGGCAACTAATTTTTTACCATCTAAAAACATCTGACATCTTTGAATCCAACAAAATAAATCAATACATCTTTCCAATTTATTTTCATTACTTAAAATCTCTTTTAATTCTTTATCGTAATCACATTCACTAGGAAGTTTTGGTCTCCAAGAAGTACCAGTAATACCAACACCTTTATCCCTAAATTCTCCTAAAGGATAAATATTCTGTCCTTTACACACTTACTTCAAAGTGTATTTTCTTAATAAAATCTATAGTAAGTTCTTCGTTAACATGATTTATTACATATTCCCACCCATCTTTTAAACCTTTAAGTTTCAACATATCATCAACAGAAATATTACCTGTATTAACATTATTCATAAAAGCATAAGTATCAGCAAAAGTTACAGCAATTCCTTCAAGATTAGCACTCTTATAAATATTATCTACAAGTTTTCTTTTAGCAAAAAATATATTATCTTCTAAAGACATATTATATTTATCTTTCATTTGCCACTTCTCCTTTTAGTAATATATCATCACTTATTAAAATGATAATAATCTTTATTTTCTTTGTAAAGTATTTTTTTGATTATGCTAATTATGTTAATTAAAAATATTGATATCCGAAAGTTTAATCAAAAAATATTGATTTTTTTTAGAGTTTTAGTTTATTATAAAGTCACTACAAAAAATATTTTGTATAATTTGATTGTAGTTTTGATATAATATTAATGTAGATAATATCATATCTACAATCTTGGTCTATTATTTATAATGGATCAAACCCGTGTTGGCACCATGTGCCACTTAAAGAAGTAACCTTTACGGTTGCTTTTTTAATTTCTATATACAAAAACTAGAGTTTGCTCTCTAGTTCCTTTTTTAAGTTCCTGTTATGGTCGGAATCACCAGCTTTTTTAACAACACATAATCACTTATGTAGCTATAATATAACATTTTATAAGTTCTATGTCAATAAATTTATCTGCTAGCATTTTTCTCATTTTTATTCTTTAGTTTTACGATAGATATAACTAGCAAAACTATATCTATAATTAAAGGTATTCCAAATAAATATAAAATGAAAAGTAAATCAGTTCTAAATTGATCTCCCCAATTATGAGCATCAAGTCCCAACATTGGATGAGGATACTCCATATTAATACAGCAGATAACATCAATAATAAGATAGATAACAAATAAAACTAATAAACTAACAGTAATATTCCTTATAATATTCCACTTTTTCACAATACAACAACTCCTCTATATTTAAAAACTGTTATTATCTACTTTTAACTAAAGCAAAGAACTCATTAGGATCAAAAGATGTCTTTAAAAATATTTTCTTTTCCTCATTGTTATCTAAATAAGTAATAATTATTTCATAACTGTCATAAAACTCAGTCTTTTCATTATTACCATTACTATTCATTAATTTAGAGTCACTCATTAAAGTACCAACATTTCCAAACATCGCCGTCAATAACAGCATATTCGCTACTTCATCATTTTTAGGTTCAACTCTATTAGTAGAAAATAAAACTTGTTTTTTAATATTAATATCTTTAATAGAATCACAAGAAATATTATAATTATCTACTTTTTCTCCATTAACTATATAAAAAGATAATTGTCTCTTATCAACATCATAAGTAACAGAACATTCAATCATACTAGGTAAAGATTTAAAACCTGAAACATAATTAGCAAATATATATTTATGGTTAGTATCTTCTACTTTTTCTAATAATTTCTCTTCATTTTTATTAACTTTATTTTCATTTTCTCTTTTTACTTCTTTTTTCATAGGTATAAATATATTAATAATTAAACATAGAAAAGCTACTAAAAAACAAAAAGCACCGTTTCCTAATGTATAAGACATTGAATAAGCTAGATAAATATAATAAATACATAAAATATTTAAAAGTAATGAGATACCCCAAGTTATATAAAATAACACCTTTCTATTTGTAAATACCATAAAAACATAGAAAGCCCCAACAACAATAGAATAATAAATTAAATCTATAACTGTTTCATCAAATTCTGGAAATGGATATTTAAAAATATCTCCACTACAAAGCGCTGCAAATATAAAAATTAAATATAATCCAGCTAAAACCCTTTTACTCCTCATTTATAATAATCTCCTTTATTTTATTTACTAAGACTCTTAACTTCTTTTCTCTCCTTAGCTTTCTCCATAAAACATTCAAATATCTTTTTAGAATTAACATCATCACTAATAGTTATCTCTGGATGCCACTGTACTCCTAAACAAAAGTCATAATCTTTTAATTCTACCGCTTCAATAACTCCATCAGAACTCTTAGCAACCACATTACACTCTTTAGTATAGTCCACACATCTTAAATGATGAGAGTTAACCATTATCTCTTCACTACCTAATATCTTATATAAAAGACTATTTTTATCAATAGTAACATTATGAGCTGGCTCTCCATAATCTTCTTTATAATGTAACTCTTTATTAGGAACATCTAATAATTTAAAGTTATCTATTTTATAGTTAGCAATCATCTGCATACCCAAACATACTCCAAGAATTGGAATATTTCTTTTAAGACAAAAATGTAAGACATAATAATCATACTTAGTAATCTTATCTCCCCCAGGAATAAATAATCCATCTAACTTTTCTATCTGATATAAAATCATTTCTTGTTCCATCCCAGTTAAATCAAGAGCTTCACTACTTTTAGTAGTAAAATAATCTATATCTTGAGGAGGTGTTAACATAATAGGCACTCCACCAGCTTTAATAATCGCTCTTCTTGTACTTTCCATGCAGTATTCTATAGGTGTACCATTTTCATTAACACCACTTCTAGTTAAAATACCAATAATAGGTCCCATTAGAATTTAATCCTCTCTTCAATATATGGAATAACTTCATCTAACTTCAATGTTACTTGTTCCATAGTATCTCTATCTCTTAAAGTAACAGTTCCATTATCTATTGTATTATCATCAACTGTTAAACTAAAAGGTGTTCCAATAGCATCCTGCCTTCTATATCTTTTACCAATAGATCCTGCTTCATCATAACTAACCATAAAGTTTTTAGATAATAAATCATATATCTCATTAGCTTTCTCACTATGTTTTTTCTTAATTAAAGGTAAAACTGCTACTTTATAAGGTGCCAAATAAGGGTGTATCTTTAATACTTCTCTTTCACTTCCATCTTCTAATGTCTCTTTTCTATAAGCTTCTGCAATTATCGCTAAAGTAAGTCTATCAGCACCAACAGTTGACTCTATTATATAAGGAATATATTTCTCATTAGTAACAGGATCCAAATATTCTTGACTAACAGAAGAATACTCTTGATGTTGTGATAAATCATAATTAGTTCTATTATGAGTACCATTTATCTCTCCCCAACCAAAAGGAAATAAATATTCTATATCACATGCCTCTTTAGCATAAAAAACTAACTTCTCATGGTCATGGAATCTAAGTTTATCTTCTGGCAATCCTAAATCCATAAAATATTTTTTAGCATATTCTTTAAAATATTTATATAACTCACTATCTTCTCCTTCTTTACAAAAAGTCTGATATTCCATTTGTTCAAATTCAATAGTTCTAAAAGTAAAATTACCAGGAGTTATTTCATTTCTAAAAGCTTTACCAATTTGTCCAATACTAAATGGTATTTTCGCTCTCATACTTCTCCCTACATTTAAGAAATTAACATACTCACCTTGAGCATTTTCAGGTCTTAAATAAATAGTATTTTTACTATCATTTGTTACTCCTCTTTTAGTTTCAAACATCAAGTTAAATTCTCTAATATCAGTATAATCTGTCCCACCACAGTTTGGACAAGGTACTTTGTGAGCCTTAATATAATCCATCATTTCTTCTTCGCTCATACCATCAGCATGAGCATTAGAATCGAAATCATCAATTAAATTATCAACTCTATGTCTCATTTTACATTTCTTACAATCTATTAAAGGATCGGAAAAGCCAGATACATGACCTGAAGCTTCCCACACTCTAGGATGCATTAAAATCGCTGCATCTATTTCGTATGCATTCTTTCTCTCCTGTATAAATCTTTTTCTCCAAGTATCTTTAATAGCATTTTTTATTCTACTACCAACAGGACCATAATCCCAAGTATTAGCAAGACCTCCATATATCTCACTTCCTTGGAATATTATTCCATATTGTTTACAATAATTAACTAAATCTTCCATCTTAATATTACTCATTATCTTACTCTACTCCTTTCTTCAACATTATTTAATTTATTTTCTACTTTTTCTAAATAAGCTTTTAATTCTAGAGGACTCCTAACTTCTTTAAAATAAGTCAAAGTATTACTAGCAAGTCCTTCTTTATATTTTCTTTTCAAATCATCTATTTGTTTATTATAAACACCATCTATATTAACAAGTACTAGTTCTTTCTTTTTATCATCAGTTTCTATCTTATTATTTAAAAAAGAAGTAAACTCAGAAAGAGTGCCTGTCCCTCCATCTAAGAAAATAATGACATCACTATTTTCATATATATGCTCTGCTCTTTCAAAGGTAGAACTAACCTCTACTTTAACATCTGCATTAGTCCTATCAAGCTCAAGTCTATTACCAACAGTTATAAGCATATTACCATTTTCTCTTAAAATTTCTTTAACATCTCTCATAGAGCCAGTTTCTCCTGCCCCCATAACAAATGTATAGCCCATATCTGCTATCTCACTAACTGCTCTCGAATTATTTAAACGAGACTCCATACTAGCAGTATCTCTACTTCCACACATAATTCCTACATTCATTTAATTCACCTCTGTTCACACCATTTATTATATATATTATAATTCTAAAAGTCTAGGTAAAAATATTGATATACCTATAATAACTGCAAATATCGCCGCAACAAGCACTGCACCTGCCGCCGCATCTTTAGCAACTTTAGCCTTTGCTTTTTTCTCTTCAGTTACAAGATCAACTACATTTTCCAAAGCTGTATTCATAAGTTCTAA
>CALVIP010000026.1 GCA_944331715.1 uncultured Bacilli bacterium | reverse complement strand
AATCGTATTATAATTGCAACTTTTGCCTCTAATATCTATAGATTAAAGCATATATTTGAATCATGCTATCAACATGGTAGAAAGATATGTGTCTTTGGACGTAGTATGGAAAATAATATAGATATCTCTATTAAAGGTGGCTATATTGACCATAAAGAGTTATTAGTATCCCCAGAAGTTGCCAATACTCTAAAGCCTGGAGAAGTAACAATACTATGTACTGGTTCCCAAGGAGAACCTTTAGCAGCCTTATCAAGAATAGCAGATGGTACTCATAAACAAATTAAATTAAGACCAGATGATATTGTCATATTTTCATCAAGTGCTATTCCTGGAAATGCTTTAAGTATTCATAAAACTATTAACAAGTTATATTTAAAAGGTGTTAAAGTATTTACTAATATGACGATGAATAATTTACATACTTCAGGTCATGCTAACCAAGAAGAACTAAAGTTAATGATACGATTATTAAAACCTAAATACTTAATGCCATTTCATGGAGACTATAGAATGTTAAAACAACATGCAAATCTAGGAATAGATTGTGGTATCCCTAAGGAAAATACTTTTATTCTAAAGAATGGTGATAGTTTAATATTAAAGAATCATAAAATAACCAAAGGAGAAAGTTATCCAAATAGTGATATTTATGTAGATGGTTCTAGAATTGGTGAAGTTGGTAGTGCTGTTATAAGAGATAGAAAGATAATGGCTAGTGATGGTATTTTAGTAGTAATAGCTAATATCAATTCTAAAGAAAGAACACTACTTACAAAACCTAATATTACAACAAGAGGTTTTGTTCTAGTAAATGAAAATGAAGAATTAATTAGGAAAATTGAAAGAGAAGCTAGTAACGTTATTACTGAAACATTAAAAGATAAGAAAGCAACTTTCACAGACATTAAAAATCAACTAAGTCTAGACCTAATACCATTTATCATGAATATAACTGGAAGAAGACCATTAATATTACCAATAATATTAGATATAAAGAAATAATGTTTATTGATTTAGATAATAAATTAAGTATAAAAAAACTAGATATAAATGATGCTAAAGATATTTGGTTAATAAATATTCTAGAGAATGATAAAGATATAGCAGGAAAAGATGGTTTCTTATATTCAATAAAAGAGATATTATCAAAAAATTATCATTTAAACAAAGAGAATTTATATGGAAATCACTATGCTATATATCTTGAACATAAACAACCAATTGGCTACATAAATATAACTGATATCTGTATTTTAGACAATAGTATTTTTCTAAATTATGCCTTAATAAAAGAAAAACGTCATCATGGCTATATGACCAGTGTTTTAATAGGACTAAGTAATATTATCTTTAAAGATGAAGAAAATAATGTTGAAAAGATTATATTAAAAATTGATTCTTTAAATAAAAAAAGTCAAAAAACAGCTTCTTTAGCAAACTTTGAAAAAGTAAAAAGAAAATATGGTAGATATACTTATGTATTAACTAAAGATAGCCAAAACAAAAGAGCTCAACAATGAACTCTTTTTTTATTTTGCTTCTTCAACTGCCCTAGTCTCTCTTACTACTGTAATTTTAATAGTACCAGGATAGTTTAATGTCGATTCAATTTTTTCTTTAATATCACGAGCTACTCTATGAGCTTCTAAATCATCAATCTCATCTGGTTCTACTATAACTCTAAGTTCTCTTCCTGCTTGCATAGCATATGCTTTAGAAACACCATCTATATCGTTAGCAACTTCTTCTAGTTGAGTTAATCTCTTAACATAATTCTCTAATGAATCATTTCGAGCACCAGGTCTACTAGCAGAAAGAGCATCAGCAACAGCAACTAAAGTAGAAATAACAGATGTTGCTTCAGTATCACCATGGTGTGATGCTATAGCATTAATAACAACATCATTTTCTCCATATTTTTTAGCAAGTTCAACACCTATACTAACATGACTTCCTTCAATCTCATGATCAACTGCTTTACCAATATCATGTAAAAGTCCAGCTCTTTTAGCAAGAGATACATCTTCACCAATCTCTCCTGCCATAAGACCTGCTAAATTAGCAACCTCAAGTGAATGTTGTAAAGCATTTTGTCCATAACTAGTTCTAAAATGAAGTCTACCTATTATTTCTATTAATTCAGGAGCCATCTTAGTAATACCAAGTTCAAACAAAGCACTATTTCCATACTCAAGTATCTTCTCTTTAGTCTCCTTACATACTTTATCATAAACTTCTTCAATTCTTGTAGGATGAACTCTTCCATCTTTTATTAAAGTTTCAAGAGTTAATCTAGCCATCTCTCTTCTTAAAGGATCAAAACTAGATAATACAACAGCCTCAGGTGTATCATCAATAATAAGATCAACACCAGTAACTGCCTCTATAGTTCTAATATTTCTTCCTTCTCTACCAATTAATCTACCTTTCATCTCATCATTAGGCAAACTAACAACAGTAACTGTTTGATCACTAGCAATATCTGCTGCATATTTCTGCATAGAACTAACAATCATTTCCTGTGCTTTCTTATCAGCAGTCATCTTAGCATCATTTTCTTGTTCACTAATATAAATAGCAATTTCTCTTTTCATAGACTCTTTAACATTTTTCATAATCAAGTCATGAGCTTTCTCTTTACTATAACCAGATATCTCTTCTAGTAAACTAATTTGTTCTTTCTTAATTTCCTCCACTTTTGCTTCTTTTTCTTGAATATCCTTTTGTCTTTGAATTAACTTTTCTTCTCTCTCATCTAAAGTAGATTCACGTTTTTGACAAATTTCATCACGTTTATCTAAACTAGACTCTCTTTGTAATAGTTTATTTTCACTATCTTTAAGTTCAGCTTTCTTCTCTTTAATATCTTTATCTACTTCAAGTTTTAACTGATAACTCTTCTCTTTCGCTTCCATAACAGCATCGCGTTTTATCTTATCAGCATTTTTCTCTGCATCACTTAACATTTTATCTATTTTTTTAGAAGTTGTCCCTTCTCTTATATAAGCAACTAAAAAAGTTAATCCAAAACCACAAACTAATCCAAAAATTATAAGTAAAATGGAGAGTAACATTTCATTCATATTATACCTCCATTAGATATATACTTTAAATAAAAATCTAAACTATAATCTAATTCTATTGTAAGTTTTAAATTTAATGTTGTCAATGAATAATTTATTTATAACTTTTATTAGCAAAATAAAAGAATAAATGTTTAAGTACAAACTTTTTTAAAATACTGCCAAATATCAAGTAAAAAATAACAAATACTAATGCTACCGGTATAACATAAGACAAAGGATAAAAAATATATCTAACAAAAAAATATGGCAAATCAATATCAAATTCATTGATTAAATAGTCAAACCATTTTAAAAATAAAACATTTATAGAAAAGGAATTAACTGAAATAAAAGCTAAAACTAAAAACCAAATTTTAGTAAATTTCATACTTCTATCAATTATTTTTTGAGAAAAACTATTTAATTGTGAAACTTCTACTAAAGAATTAGAAAATAATAATCTATATGTTAAAAACAAAATAAAAGGAAATTCAAAAGCATAAAAAATCAATAATATTATCAAAAGATAAATAATAAATGATAGATTTAGACTATAAATAAGAGCCGCCAAAGAACCACCATTAACAAAATAAGCGATTAACATAATAAGCAAATCTATCAAAATAATCTTTAAACTCAAAGAAAAGAAAACATTATTAAATTCACTCATTTTATCATTAATAGAAATAATATTAGCACTAACATTATTAGAAGAAAGTAATTCTGGATTATCTTTTATGGCAATATCACGTTCCTCTCTTAACTTTTTCTTATAATTATCCATAAATGCAATAATATCTTCATACAATTCAGAAGTAATTTTATTACTATTATTTAAGTTATCAATAATTTTCTTTGTATCATTAAACATCTTATCTAGCTCTTCATCATTCTTATATAAAGTAGAAACATTATTTTTTTCTAATTTACTAGTCTTTATATCAATCGAAAAAGGAATATTTTCTTCTAACACTTGCTTAATTATTTGTTGCTTATTAATCCTGTAAAATTCTAAAAAAGAAGTCTTAGCAATATTAAATTGTTCTTTTCTAAGATCTATCTCCTTTTTCTTTTCATCATCACTCATAACCAAATTTTTTTCTAATATCTTAATGCAGTTTTCTAAATCAGTTTTACTAATTAAATAATTTAACTCTAACTCTTTATACTTTTCAAACATAACCACTCACCTTAAATACAGTATACAAAATATATAAGGGTAATGCAAGTATCTTATCCATATTTATCTTTTTATATAAAATTTTATTAACGGGTGAAAAGAAAATGATTAAGGTAAATATTGAAGAACTATTAAAACAAAATAAGAGAAGTAAATACTGGTTATGTCAAAGAATGAACATAACTTCAAGAAATTTAAATAGAATTATCCGAGGTGAAACAACTTCTATAAGTTTTAAATATATAGAAGAAATATGTATATTATTAAACTGTACTCCAGGAGATTTACTTACTCTAATTATTGAAGAAGAAAAATAACAATTTAAAAGAAGTCAAATGGCTTCTTTTATTCTTTACTATTATTATCTAAACTAATACCATAATACTCTCTAACTTTTTCTTCTATTTCATCTCTTAATTCTAATCTATCTTTAAGTAATAACTTAACATTCTCTTTACCTTGACCAAGTTTCTCACCATTATAAGAATACCAAGAACCTGTCTTTTCAAGAATACCTGCTTCACTACCTAAATCAATAAGCTCCCCTTCTTTAGATATACCTTCTCCATACATAATATCAACAACAGCAGTTTTAAATGGAGGTGCTACTTTATTTTTAACAACTTTAACTGTCGTTTTATTACCCATAACTTTATCTCCAATTTTTAACTGTTCATTACGTCTAATATCAAGTCTAATAGTAGAATAGAACTTTAAAGCTCTACCACCAGGAGTAGTCTCAGGATTACCAAACATAACCCCTACTTTTTCTCTTAATTGATTAATAAAGATTGCAATTGTATTAGTCTTATTAATAGTACCACTTAACTTACGTAAAGCTTGTGACATAAGTCTAGCCTGTAATCCAACATGAGAGTCTCCCATCTCACCATCAATCTCTGCTTGAGGAACAAGCGCAGCAACAGAATCTATTACAATTATACTAACCGCTTCACTTCTAACCAAAGCCTCACATATTTCTAAAGCTTGTTCTCCAGTATCAGGTTGAGATAAGATAAGTTCATTAGTATTAACACCAAGTCTTTTCGCATAAACAGGATCAAGTGCATGTTCTGCATCAATAAAAGCTGCCCTTCCTCCAGTCTTTTGTACTTCAGCAATCGCTTGAAGAGCAAAAGTAGTCTTACCACTAGATTCAGGTCCATATATTTCAATAATACGTCCCTTAGGATATCCACCTATTCCTAAAGCAATATCAAGACTTAAACAACCACTAGATACAACATCTAACTTCATATGAGGATTATCCCCAAGTCTCATAACAGCACCCTTACCAAACTGCTTCTCTATATCAGCTAAAACAGCCTCCAAATTTTTATCTTTATTAACTTTACTAGTCATTTTACTCATAATGTCCTCCTCAAAAAATAATTACAATACCATTGTATAAAGTAAAATTTAAATTGTCAAGCATTTTTCGAACAAAAGTTCAATTTTAAAAATTCAGTTGATTTTTAAGCCAAATTTTCAAAATTTACATAAAAAAAGAACCAAATTAATCATTTTTTGGTTCTAAAATAAGTTTTTTATTAAGATTAAAGTACTCTATCATAGAAATTATAGACATAATCGTTGCAAAATAAACTAGAAAATCTGCAACTCTAATATTCCAAAGTTCAAATGGTAAATTATAAAAGAATACTAAAACTAATCCCACCATCATTGAAGCAGTTTTAATCTTACCAGATTTAATCGCTGCCACTACTTTACCTTTACTAGAAGCTTGCATTTTAATAGCATCTACAACAGTATCTCTAAATATAATAATAACAGGGATAGCAACTGGAATAAATCCTTTATAAGAAAGTATTATTAAAGCACTATTTACTAATACTTTATCAGCTATAGCATCTAACATTTTTCCAAGGTCAGTAACTTGATTATTTTTTCTAGCTAAGTGTCCATCTAAGAAATCAGTTAAACTTGCTATTATAAAGATAACTCCTGCAATTATATATTCTGTTTTTATATAGATACCACTAACTTCAATCTGTGGAAAACTAAATCCTACAAGATAAAATGGAAATATTAAAATAATAATCATTACAATAGATAAAATAATTCTTAAAACAGTTAATTTAGTAGGTATATTCATAAACTTCTATTCCTTTCAATTCACTTGTAACAGCAGGTTCTCTATTTATAGTCTTAATAACAACTATTGAAATAATAATTGCTAGTAAAAAAATAACACCAGCTAGTACAAACGGTAATTTTTTTACTTTTCTTTTATACTCTTTTGTATAAGGGGACTGAATCTTCTTTGTATTTTCTAATCTTTCTTCCTCTTCTTTTTTCTTCTTCGCTTCCATAATATCATCTAAAGAAATCTTAGAAGTATGTTCAAATAAAAAGTCATTAAACTCATCTAGAATCTTTTCTTCACTAAGCCCTAAGTATTTAGCATATTCCCTAACCAGTTCTCTCATATAATAAACATCTTTAAATGCCCTTACATTAGCACTCTCTATATTTTCAAGATAAGAAACATCAACATTTAAATCACTCGCTGCTTCTTCTAAACTAACACCATTACTTCTTCTTGTATCCTCTAGATAATATCCTAACTCTTTCATAGACTGTCTATCTCCTAACATATAATTAATATTTAATAAGCCATGTTCTGTACCTATTTCTAGGTGACAAGTATTTATCTACTATTTCTAGTCCTTAAAAGAATTCATTTCTCCTTTTAAAGCTCCCCTACCATAATTTGGGTTTCTCACTCGTGGGGTTTACCGCGTTTCACATAATCTAGTTTCCTAGACACTCGTCTCTGTGGCACTTTATAAGTCTTTACCATAGAAAATCCTTAGGTAAAGACTAAGCCGTTAGTGTTAAACACTACCTTAAGTTATTTTTTCCTTAAGCACGAACACTACAATCATCTCAGACTGTGTGAGCATGGACTTTCCTCTAGGAATTAATCCCAGCACTTGTCTAAAATACTAATTATCATCTCTACCGTAAACTTCTTTTTCAAGTTGACTAAGTCTTCTTAGAATATCAAGATTACTAACTTCAGTTGTATCAGTATTCTTTCTAGCAATTTCTACATTCATCTTAGCATTTCTTAAATCTTGTTTTAAAGCCATAATTTCTCTTAATAATTCAGCTTTTTCTTTTTCTAAACTATCAACAATTGCAAAAAACTGCTCATAATCACCAATGATAACATCAAGAAACTGATCAACTTCTTTAAGACGATATCCTCTTGTATCAATTTTAAAATCTTTTTCTAAAATTTCCTGTGGTGTTAAAGTTATTTTATTCTGATACATCTAAATCACCAATCCCTTTACACTCTTATTTTAGAAAATATATCACTTTTTGTCAATCTTTTCTAGAAGAACTTCTGCATCTCTTATCATTAAAGCCTCTCTTATTTTATTACTAAGACTAGATAATATAAGTATTACATCATTATTATTCATAAGTATCGCACTCCTTATTTACATAGTAATTAAAAAAAGAAAAAATAACAACAAATTCGACAAAACAAGTTTTTCTTTGACATTATAATATATTGTAGTATAATAATATCTAATTTTGAGGAGGGACACATTATGGATTTAATGGAAAATATTAAAGAATTTTTAGGAAGTGAAGAACTAATAAGTTTTTTTGAAATAAAAGGTTATAGACCATTAGCAGAAAAAGGGTGGTTTAGACTATTAAATATTAAAAACAACACAATTGAAAGAATGGGAGTCTTTAAAGATATTAATAATGAAAAACGTATTCGTTTCAAAGGTAAAAACTGGGCTTTTTCCCTTAATAGAGATAATAATGATAAACTTTACTTAGACCACCTATTAATTGGTGATGTTGAAAAAAATGAATACACTTTTATAATGAGACATAATATCGATGAAAATAACAATAATGAATTTATAGTAAAACTAGTTGATAATAAAAACATAAAACACATATATCACATCAAAGATGACTGTATCCATATAACAAAAGAAACATTACCACCTAAAGAATTTGAATATAATAAAAACAATAAAGATAATAAATTTATAGAAAAACAATCTAATAAAAACGATAAGATAATTGAAGAATTCTTTTACTTTAAAGGTAAAGATAATAAACCAGCATTACTTGATTGCAGTAAAGAATATCAAGATGCTTGCAAACAAGAATTTGTAATACTAGAAAACTCATATATAAGCATAACATCTTTTATAGCAAAGAGAATTCCATTCTTAAGTACATGTATTAATGAAAAAGCTGATGACAATGTAAAACTATACGAAATAAAAAGAAAAACAAGCACAACAAAACCTTATGAAAAGGCTACTATAGATGATGCTAAAATATATGAATTCTCTAAAAAGAAAAATAATCAATAATTATAGATATTTTTAAAAAGATATAGTATAATTGTTTATAGGTGATAAAGATGAATTATCCTACTGGGATAAAAAAAAGTCATGAACAAGTAATTAACTATTCACATCGTGGTATGACACTTGAAGATGATATAAACGAAACAAATAGTTATTATAGAGATAAAGATATTGCATATATATATAAAAAACCAACTCCAATTAAAGTCACTAAAGTTGATTTTAGAAAAGATAGAACTTCTACTATTAAAGAAGCATTCTATATGGAACCATCAACAACAGACTATAATGGTATCTATAAAGGTTATTATATTGACTTTGAAGCTAAAGAAACTAAGAATAAAACTTCATTCCCACTAGCTAATATTCATAAACACCAAATAAAACACTTAGAAAATATTACAAATCATGGGGGAATCGGCTTTATAATTGTACGTTTTAGTGTACTTAATAAAACATATCTATTAAAAGCAGAGGACCTTTTTTCTTTTACTAAAGACAATAAGAGAAAATCTATTCCTTTAGATTTCTTTAATAAGAAAGGATATTTATTAAAAGAAAAGTATCGTCCTAGGCTTGACTACTTAACTGTAGTAGATGAATTTTTGGAGGTAAAAGATAATGGCAAAAACTAAAAAAAGTAGATCTAGTAAAACTAGAAGACCTAAAAAAAATAATAACTTATTTATGATTTTTGCAGGCTTATTTATTATTTTAATGATTGTAGGATATTTTGTACTAGGATTATTATTCACAGTCTTTATGGGAGTTGGAATACTAATAATAGCAGGAATTGCTAAATTAGTAGATAGTGTAAAAAATAAACCAAAACAGAAAAAGGTAGTCAATACAATTTTAATTATTATACTATCACTTGGTATATTAGTAATGCTAGCAGGTATTGTCTTTATGATTTATATTGCAATATCATCTAATCCTAAATTTGATGCCGAAAAGCTAGATAGTAGTGAACCAACTGTTTTATATGATGCAAATGGTGAAGAATTCGCTAAACTAGGTAGTGAAATGCGTGATAAAGTAACTTATGATGAATTACCAGAAGTACTTGTAGATGCTATAATCGCTACAGAAGATTCAAGATTCTTCCAACATAATGGTTTTGATGCTCCAAGATTTTTAAGAGCCTCAATTGGTCAAGTATTCGGTAACTCAGATGCCGGTGGAGCTTCTACTCTATCAATGCAAGTTGTTAAGAATAGTTTAACATCTAGTATCGCTACTGGACTTGATGGAGTTATTAGAAAGTTCCAAGACATTTATTTATCAATATTTAAACTAGAAAAAAATTATACAAAAGAACAAATTATAGAGTTTTATGTTAATAACCATAACTTAGGTGGTAATGTCTATGGTGTTAGTCAAGCTGCTAGAGTTTACTTTAACAAAGATGTAGAAGATTTAAACTTAGCAGAAGCTAGTATCATAGCAGGAATGTTCCAAGCACCTAATGCTTATCGACCAGTAGAAGAAGAAAACTTAGAAGCTGTTACTAAAAGACGTGATACAGTATTATATTTAATGGAACGTCA
>CALVIP010000025.1 GCA_944331715.1 uncultured Bacilli bacterium | reverse complement strand
TAAAATAATAGTATATTAATAACATCAAAACATTGATGAAAAGAAGTAACTATTTCTAATCTTTTATAGAGAGCTTGTGGTTGGTGGAAACAAGTAAAGACGAGTAGTGAATAACATTTCGGAGTGCTTAAAGAAATTAAGTAGACTAAGCCGGGTGCAGACCGTTACATTTGCTAGATTTGATAGAATCGAAAAAGTGATTATAAAGTTAATAATTCCTTTATAATAAATTGGGTGGCACCGCGGAAGACTAGTTTCGTCCCATAGTACTATAAGTATTATGGTATCGGACTAGTCTTTTATTATTTGTTAGAGAGGATGATTTTTATGTGTGAATTAGGAATGTATGATAAGTTATCTAAAAGTTATATATTATCTAAAGATGAATCTCATCGTATTGAGATGACAAAGAAAGCTGTTAAGTTTTGTAATACTTTAAAAAGAAAAGGTGTTCATTATGATTATTGTATTAGACATAAAGAAGCGACAGGATGTGTTGATTATAGTAGATGGAATGATTATTTAGGAGATGATTATGCTGTAGGTAAACATTTACTAGTACAAGAAAGAAAAGGAGAAAAGAAGAAATATTTAGTGATAACAGATAGTTCTAAACAAGTAGATCTAAAATCTTTAAAAGAAGAATTAGATTGTCGTAAATTAGAGTTTGTTAGTCCTAGTGATATGGAGAGTTTAATTAATGCAACTCCTGGTAATGTTTCTATATTTAACCTTATATATGATGAAAATAAAGAAATAGAGTTAATTATAGATGAAGATTTATTAGAAGTAGATGAAATAGCTTTTCATCCATTATACAATGGTATGAGTATATTTATGCCATTACGTGAATGTTTTTATTTTCTTGCAACTATAGGTAGAAGTGCGAAAGTTATGACTATACCAGAGAAAGAAAAAAGTCTTGTATATAAAGCTTAGGAGGGGTAGATATGTGTGGTTTTCAAGTTTACACAAAAAGAGATATTAGTAAAAAAGAATTTTTAGAAGGGTTTTCTAAAATAAAATATAGAGGACCTGATATGAGTAGAGTTATGGAATATGACTTTGGAATCTTTGGATTTCATAGACTATCTATTATGGGGTTAAGTGAAGAAGGGATGCAACCTTTTGAAAGAGATGGTAATGTTTTAGTTTGTAATGGAGAAGTTTATGGATTTCATAAAATTAAAGATGAATTAATTCATGATGGAGTTAAATTTACTAGTGAAAGTGATTGTGAAGTATTACTTCCTATGTATGAAAAATATGGATTAGATATGTTTAAAATGCTAGATAGTGAGTTTGCTCTTGTTCTTTATGATTCTAAGAAGAAAGACTATGTAGCAGCAAGAGATCCTATTGGTATTAGAGGAATGTTTTATGGATATTCTAAAGTAAGTCATTCTATTATGTTTGCTAGTGAAGCGAAAGCATTAGTAGACTTATGTAGTGAAGTATATCCTTTTCCACCAGGACATTATTATGCTAATGGGGAGTTTAAAGAGTATGTAGATATGACTAAAGTGGAGTCTTTTATTAGTGATAATTTAGAAAAAATATATCCTGAGATTCATAAGAGATTAGTAGAGGGTGTTAAGAAAAGATTAGATTCTGATGTACCTCTTGGTTTTCTATTAAGTGGAGGACTTGATTCTAGTTTAGTATGTTCTATAGCATCTAAAATATTAGATAAACCTATTCATACCTTTGTTATTGGTATGGATATAGATGCTATTGATTTGAAATATGCCAAACAAGTAGCAGATTATATAGGCAGTATTCATCATGAAGTTATTATTACAAGAGATGATGTTATTAAAGCCTTAAAAGATGTAATATATCGTTTAGAAACATGGGATATTACAACTATTAGAGCATCTATTGGTATGTATTTACTTTCTAAATGGATTAGAGAAAATACTGATATTAGAGTAATATTAACAGGAGAAGTTAGTGATGAGTTATTTGGTTATAAATATACTGACTTCGCTCCATCTCCTAAAGAGTTCCAAAAAGAAAGTGAGAAAAGAGTTAGAGAACTATATATGTATGATGTGCTAAGAGCGGATAGATGTATTTCTAGTTGTTCTTTGGAAGCAAGAGTTCCCTTTGCAGATTTAGATTTTATACATTATGTGATCTCTATTGATCCTAAACTTAAGATGAATACTTATGGTATGGGAAAATATTTACTTCGTAAATCTTTTGAGGGGGATTACTTACCAGAGAATATTTTATATAGAGAAAAGGCTGCTTTTAGTGATGCAGTAGGGCATTCATTAGTTGATGATTTAAAAGAATATGCAGAGAGTTTATATACAGATGAAGAATATGAGAAGAAAATAAAAAAATATCCTAAACATACTCCATTTACTAAAGAGTCATTGTTATATCGTGAGATATTTGAAGAGTTTTATCCAGGTAGAAGTGATTTAATAGTAGACTACTGGATGCCTAATAAAGACTGGGATGGATGTAAAGTAGATGATCCAAGTGCTAGAGTTTTGTCTAACTATGGAGATAGTGGTAAATAAATGATATAATAAATATGAAAGAGAGGATTAATTATGGCAATTGATGCAAAAGAATTATATGAAAAAATAGATGAATATATGGATAAAGAAGTAACTTTGGAAGGATGGATTAGAAATCATCGTAAACAAAAAGAGTTTGGTTTTATAGATTTTTCTGATGGTACTTGTTTTAAACATATACAAGTTGTTTATGATGATAAATTAGAAGATTTTGAAGAGATACAAAAGTATCATGTTGGTAGTGCAATTAGAGTAGTAGGAACAGTAGTTAAATCTCCTAAAGAAGGACAACCTTTTGAAATACAGGCAAGTGAAGTTATATTACTAGGAGAATGTCCAGAAGACTATCCAATTCAACCTAAGAAACACTCTCGTGAGTTTTTAAGAGAGCAAGCTTATCTTAGACCTAGAACTAACTTGTTTCAAGCAGTATTTAGAGTTAGAAGTGTAGCAGCTTATGCTATTCATAAATATTTCCAAGATAGAGGCTATGTTTACTTCCATGCTCCATTAATTACAGCAAGTGACTGTGAAGGAGCAGGAGAGATGTTTCATGTAACATGTCTTGATTTAGATAATGTTCCAAAAGTAGATGGTAAAGTAGATTATAGTAAAGATATGTTTTCTAAACCTACATCATTAACAGTATCAGGACAACTAGAAGCAGAGACATTCGCTCTTGCTTACAAGAAAACTTATACTTTTGGTCCTACATTTAGAGCAGAGAACTCTAATACTAAAGTACATGCTAATGAGTTTTGGATGATTGAACCTGAAATTGCTTTTTGTGATTTAAATGGTGATATGGAAATAATGGAAAGTATGTTAAAGTATGTAGTTAGTTATGTATTGGAGCACTGTAAAGATGAAATGGAATTCTTAGATAAATTTGTAGAGAAAGGATTACTTGATAAACTTACTAAACTAGTTAATTCTAAATTTACAAGAGTTACTCACAAAGAGGTTATAGACATATTACAAAAAGCAGATGTTAAATGGGAGTTTGTTCCTAAACAAGGAGAAGATATTGCTAAAGAACATGAGAAATATATTACAGAATATTTTGATGGACCAGTATTTATTACTGACTGGCCTAAAGATATTAAAGCTTTCTATATGAAACAAAACCCTGATGGTGAAACTGTCGCTGCAGTTGACTTAGAAGTACCTGGTGCAGGAGAAATAATGGGTGGTAGTCAAAGAGAAGAAGACTATGACAAATTAGTCGCTCGTATGGATGAATTAGGTATGGATAAAGATGAACTTGACTGGTACATTAATCTTCGTAAGTATGGTGGTTGTGTTCATTCAGGATTTGGTATGGGTTTTGAAAGACTTTTAATCTATTTAACAGGTGTAGAAAATATAAGAGATGTTATACCATATCCAAGAACACCTGGTAACTGCGAGTTTTAGGAGGTAAGTTATGGATAATTTTCTTCTTAAAATAATCGATGAGAATGGTGAAGAAGTTTGGAATGATAAATTTAAGTTAGGGTATGTTCATTTAGATAGTTTTAGAAAATTTGCTACTAAAAATAATCTTAATATTTCATTATCTACAGATGAGACAGCGGCTTTATCATTGGCATCTATTAATTATATATCTATATTAAATTTAAGAGTAGGATATTTATTATATTTGCCAGAAATTTGTAGTAAGGAACAAATTAATTATTTGGAGAATGTTTTACCTTTCTATAAAGAAGAAGAGAAAAACAAATATATAGAAGCTGCTATTTATTCTAAAGAACCTCTTTATTATAATCATAAAAATTATAGAGATTTGGTAATTGAAGAAGAAATAGATATTTTAGAAGGCAGAAAGAAAAATAAAACTTTAGTTACAGAGCTTTTAGAAGAAGAACTTGCAAGACAAAAAGAGCTAATTGAATCAAAAAAAGATTTATGTTAAAAAACAACATAAATCTTTTTTGTATCATTATTTTGGTTTACAAATATTCTTTTTGATGATAAAATATAAACTATAAAAGAGGTGAGGATTATGAATGAAATTGGAAGAAATTTAAAAAAAATAAGATTATTAAAAAGCCTTTCTCTTAAAGAAGCTGGTAATCTTCTTAATATGTCTCCTACTGCTGTTTCAAAATATGAGAAGGGGAATATAGTACCTGATTCTCTTAAACTAATAGAGTTTGCTAATGCCTATGATGTTAAAACTATTGATTTAATTAAAGCATATAAAACTCCTAAAATGAAATTTACTTCTTTTAGAAAGAAAAAAAGATTAACTGGTGGAAATTTAGAACTTTTGAAGCAATTAATATTAGAAGAAGTTTCTAAGTATTTAGAAGTTCTTAATTTAAGTAATGTAAGTATTAACAATATTAAATTAAAAAAATATCTATGTAATAATTTAAATGATGCCGAAAAAGCAGCAGAGAGTTTTAGAAACTTTATTGAGATATCTAATAAACAACCAATATCAGATTTAATTAACATATTAGAGAATTTAGGTATTATTATAATTCAAGTAAAAAATTATGATAATCGTTTTAGTGATTTTGATGGTTTAAGCGAAATTGTTGAAGGAGTTCCTGTCATTGTATTATTAGATGGTATAACTGATGGAGCGAGGCAAAGATTTACCATTGCTCATGAACTAGCTCATTTAATATTAGATATTAAAGATGAAAACATAGATGAAGAAAAGTTATGTAATCGTTTTGCTAGTGCTTTATTGATGCCTAAAGAAGCGATTATAAATGAGTTTGGTTTATTTAGAAAAAATATAAGTTTTTATGAGTTAAATGCTTTTAAAAATGAATATAAAGTTAGTTATGCAGCGATTGTATATAGACTAAAAGATTTAAATATTATTTCAGAATATCTATATAAAAAATTAAATATATTTATAAGTAAAAATATAGGGAAAAATGATCCTAATCCTATAATGCCTGAAGTATCATATCAGTTTAAAAGAAATGTTCATAAATTAAAAGTAAATGGGATAATCACTTTAAATAAAGCATGCGAACTTTTGGGGGTATCAGCTGATGAGTATAACAGAGAAGATTATAGTTACTGATACAAATATAATAACAGATTTAAATAATGCAAATATTTTAGATAAATTTGTAGGCTTAGATAATATTTATATAAGTGATTTAGTTAAAAATGATGAAGTAAACTCTAAAACTGGTGATTTAAAAATTATCGATAAATTTAAAACACTTAGACTAACTGATGAACAATTAATAGAAGTAAGTACTTTATCTAGTGAAGAAAATAAATTATCTGTATATGATTTAATAAATTATATACTTGCAAGAGATAATGATGGAATACTGGCGACAGGCGATAATAGATTAAAAAATTATTCAGAAAAAAATGGGGTGAAGGTAATTAGAACCTTAAAAATTATTAAATTGTTGAAAGAAAATAATATAATATCTTGTAAAGAAGCGATTAAAGCTTGTATTTTGTTGAAAGAATGCCAGAGTACTAGAATACCAGAAGAAGATATCAATAATTTAATAACAGAATTTAAAACGGGATTAGTTATAGTTTAATAAAATCTAAAAAGAAGTGTTTTATATGCAAGAAAAATATCATTTATCAAAAGAACAAAATCTATTTTTAGCAAAAGAAGAGTTAGTTTCTAACATCTATAATAGTGCTAGACTTGAAGGAATTAATATAACTTATGAAGAGACAAAGAAAGTTTTAGAAGGATTAAATGTACCTAATTTAAGATTAGATGAAATAAATTGTATTTTAAATTTAAGGGATGCATGGAATTTTACTCTTTCTAATATAGATACTGATGTTACTCTTGATTTTATATGTAAAGTAAATTCTTTTGTATCAAGAAATGAGTCTTTAGAATGGGGTGTTTTAAGGACTGGTAAAGTTGGTATAAATGGAGTAGATTATATTCCTAATATTCCAGAAAGAGAAGATGTAATTGTTAATATAGAAAACATTTTAAAAGAAGAGAATATTAATAGTAGAAGTTTAAATCTTATGCTCTATTTAATGAGAAGTCAACTATTTTGGGATGGTAATAAAAGAACTGCTATGATAGTTGCAAATAAACTCCTTATAAGTAATGGCTGTGGTATTATTTCTATTAAAGAAGACGATATCAATGAGTTTAATAAACTATTAACAGAATATTATAATACTGGCAATAAAGAGAAGATAATTCCTTTTCTATATGATAAGTGTATATTTGAATTAGAGAAAAATAATTATGGATAAATGTAGAAAAAATGCAAAAATCAACATTTAAATGTTAAAAATGTTGATTTTTCTTTTAAAATTGCATATAATATAACAAATAGGAGGGATGATTTATGATTATTGAGTTTAGTGTTTCTAATTTTTTGTCTTTTAAAGATAAAGTAACCTTTAGTATGTTAGCATCCTCTGATACAACATTAAAAGATAATTACGTAGAAGTAAATGGTCTTAAAATTCTAAAAACTACTGCTATATATGGTGCGAATGCTTCAGGTAAGAGCAATTTGTTTAACATTCTAGCAATTGTTAGCAATATAATAAAACATTCTAATTTTTTTACACCTGATTCTATACTACCAGTTGTTCCTTTTAAACTGGATAAAAAAATGTTGTCTAAACCAAGTGAGTTTGAAATATTATTCATTATAAATAATATAAAATATAAATATGGATTTAAAGCTGACAATAAAAAAATATATAAGGAATATTTATATTATTATCCAAATGGAAGACCAGTCAAAATATTTAATCGTGAAAATGTAAATAAATATTCTTTTAATATAAATGATGAAAAGTTTCTTAATGATATAAGTGAAAAAAATACAGATAATAAATTTTTTATTACAACTGCAACAACTTGGAATTATGATAAGACTAAACCTGCTTATGATTTTTTAACAGATAAAATAGGGGTGATTTTACCATATGAACAATTAAAGGGTTATTCATATGGCAAATATTATAATGATGAAGATAAAACTTTGGAAAAATTTGCTTTAGACTTTTTGAAAAGAGCTGATTTTAATATAAGTGGTTATAAAGTTTCTGAAGAAAAAATAACATCCGAAAAATTAAAAGTGATTCCTGATACTTTTAAAGAATTTATTCCATCCAATACTTTATTTTACAATGTAAATACAAAACATATCATAAATAATGAAATATATGAACTTGATATAAATGAAGAATCTGTTGGTACTCGAGCAGTATTTTCACTTATTCCAGTTTTAAAAGATGTTTTAGATAATAGAAAAGTACTAATAATAGATGAATTAGATAAAAGCTTGCATCCATTTATTGTTCAATATATTGTGGAGATATTTAATAGTAAAGAGGTTAATAAATTAGGTGCTCAATTGATTTTCAATACACACGATACAAATTTATTAGATCTTGATTTATTAAGAAGAGATCAAATTTGGTTTACTGAAAAAAATCCTAATGATGGTATAAGTACTATATATCCATTAGATGATTTTTCGGTAAGAAAAACTGAAAACGTCGAAAAAGGGTATTTATTAGGAAGATATGGTGCTATTCCGTTTATAACAAATGATTTTAATGATTTTATGGGGGAATAATGAGAAGAAGAAATATTAATAGTCGCAAATCAAAAAAAGTTATTTTGGTAGCATTTGAGGGAAAAAATAAAACAGAGAATAACTATTTTAGCAATTATAGATTAAGAGATAAAGATTATATAATTAAATTGGTTCCTGGCAATGAAACAGATCCTATTAATTTGGTAAATAAGACAATTATTAAAGTTAAAGAACTTGGTCTTAATTTGGAAGAAAATGACAGAGCATATTGTATATTTGATACGGATTTGGACGAAAGAAAAAATATGCAAATAATAAAAGCCAGAAAACTTGCTAAAAAATATCATATTATTATGATAACATCAAATCCTTGTATTGAATTATGGTTTCTATTACATTTTGAGTATACTACAGCTTGGTTATCTAATAATGATGTTATAAATAAATTAAAGAAGTATTATCCAAAATATGAGAAGAATATAAATATATTTCCGGAAATTAAAGATAAAGTTTTTGAAGCAATAAAAAATGCGAAGAAGTTGGAATCCTTTCAATTAGATAATAATAAGATAATTGGAATGGTGGATGCTAATCCTAGTACAGAGATGTATAAGATAGTAGAAGAATTAATTAAGTAGAGGATAACTTCGCAAAAAAAGTTCATAGATATATTGATTAATCTATGAACTTTTAAAATATAAGAGTCTTTAATATTCTTTGAGTGTTTCTAAAATTATACTTTGCTACATCTTTTAACTTTTCTTCTCCATACTTATTAACAAGCTCTTCTCCAACTTTATCAACATTAACTCCTGCTCCTTTAGGAAGAGGAAGTCCTACTTCATCACATAATTTATCAAACTCTTTTAAGAAAATATATCTACTAATAATAGAGGCAGCTCCAACAGCAAGATTCTTATCTTCAGCTTTTTGAACGAAAGTAATACCTCTTTGAACATTAGGAACATCTTTAATATAATCATAGTATCTAGCTTCTCTTGCAAATTCATCTACAATAATATAGTCAACGTCTGGTTTTAATTCTTGCATTATCTGGTATAATACTTTGTTATGCATAATAGCCTTTATCTTATTCATATTAATATCTTTACTATACTTTTCATTATATTCTTTATTAGTTAGAATTAAACTACGATAAGGAATCTTTTTTATAAGTTCTGGCGTTACTTTTAAAATAAAGTCATCTGTTAATTTTTTAGAGTCTCTTATTCCTAGATCTTCTAAATACTTTACATTTTCTTTACTAACATAAGTAGCAGTTACAACAATAGGACCAAAGTAATCTCCTGTTCCAACTTCATCACTACCAACTGATGATGTGTTATGATATATAGAATCCTTTTCTTTCTGTTTTTCTTTTTCTTCCTTAGTATTAGATAAAAAAGTTCCCCACATCGCTGCATCTACATCAGCACTGGTTCCTTGAAACATAACTTTACCTGATTCATACATCGTAATCACAGTATCTTCATCTTTCGCTTGAAATACAACATAAGGAATCTTTTTATCACGCATTTTATCTTTATAATACTCTATCATTTTTTGTTTAACTTCATCATTTACTTTAATAACTACGTTCATACTTTACACCTCTTACAAAATATTATAGCATAGTTTTAAAATATAGTTTATAATAAATATAGAAGGAGTGTGGTTTTATGAGCCCAAATATATTTAGTGTTATTATTATTCTTTTAATATTAGCTTGTGGAGTTTTAGGTAGCAAAAGAGGAATACTTAAAGAACTTGTTATTATTGTAGGTACAATTGTAGTATTTGTACTATCTTTCTTATTAAAAGATGTGGTAGCTTCTATTTTCTGTCAGAACTTACCATTCTTTAATTTTAGAATACCTTTAGGTAATTTGGTAAGTTTAAATATTATTTTCTATCAATTAATAGCATTTTTAATATTAGTAATACTATTTAGATTAATTCTTCAAATATTAGTTGATGTTACAGGTATATTTAATAAGATTATTAATGCTACTATAATACTTGCTCTACCTAACAAATTATTAGGATTTGTAGTAGGACTATTAGAAGGATATATCTTAATGTTTATCATTCTTAATGTCATTGCAATACCAATGAGTGGAAGTGAATTATTTATGTCTTCAGGTGTTAGAAGTTTTATTGTTAATGATACCCCAGTACTTAAAGATTGTTTAGGTGGTTTGAACTATGCAATTGAAGATGTACTTAGTTTAAGTAGTAAAGATGATAGAAATACTAATGATTTAAAAGTTATTGATATTATGTTAAAATATAAGACAGTATCAGTAGAGTTTATGGATAATGTTAAAGAAACAGGTAAACTTGATGATATTAGTGGCCATGATGGCGTAATAGATAAATATAGATAGGGAGGAAATATGAATTATTTAGAAAATGTTAGTGATTTTGAAAATTTAATTAAAGAAGGAGATGTTTTAGTAGATTTCTTTGCTACTTGGTGTGGACCATGTAAGATGTTAAGCCCAGTATTAGAAGAAATAGCTGAAAAATTTCCGAGAATAAAAGTAGTTAAAGTAGATATAGACAGGTTCGATGACTTAACAAGAGCACATGGTATTATGAGTGTACCTACTATAGAAGTATATAGAAATGGAACTTTAGTAAAAAAAGAAGTAGGTTATCATAATTTAGATGAAATAGTATCTTGGCTACCAAGGGACTAGTAAAAACTAGTCTTTTTTCTTTGATGCAACTAAAAATTTACATAAATTAACTAAAAATTGGTAGGACGCAACCAAGTTTTTTGATAAATTCTAAACAGAGGTGAGAAATATGTTTTTTGCTAGTAATTTGCAAAAGTTAAGAAAAAAAGAAAATATGAGCCAAGAAGCCTTGGCTGAGCGTCTTGATGTTACAAGACAATCTGTATCTAAATGGGAAAGTGGGGCAAGTTATCCAGAGATGGATAAATTGATTTCCATTTGTAAGATATTTAATGTAGATATGGATACCTTAGTAAATGGAGATGTTTTAGATGAGAAAAAACAAGATAAAGAGACTACTATTAATACTAAAGATTTATTAGATAAGTTTAATACTTTAATGAAAAAGATAGTTTGTCTATTTGAAAGTATGAGTTTTAAAGAGATAATAGAGTTTTTAGTAACAGTATTTCTTTTAATAATTATTATTTTAATAGG
>CALVIP010000024.1 GCA_944331715.1 uncultured Bacilli bacterium | reverse complement strand
TGGAGTAAAATAGAAAAAATAGTAGTTGATGAAATATATCATTAACTACTATTTACCCACAAAAAATTTTTACACCCAGGTTACTTCTCTTTTTTGACAAAATAGATACTTTGTGATATAATATGCGACACAAGAGACGAAAGGGATGAAATAATGAGAAAAGATATAACTCTAGAAACTAAGGAAAGATTAATACCTATTTATGAACAAGTAGAAAAAGATTTTAGTAAATTTCCTGATATTAAGACTACTGAAGATTTCTTTGCTTGGAGAGATAATATAAAAAAGGAAATAGAAGATGAATTTGTGAAAGCTCAAAAGCCATGCGATGATGCTACAAAAAAGATATTGCGTAATAAAAAAGTAGAAGAAGCGATTCAAGGAAATGAGTCATTAGAAATGCTTTATGCTTGGACTAAATGTGATAGAATGGTTACTGGTACTAAAGCTATAATTCGTACTGTTAATGACAGATATGGAATTGAAGATAATGATCATGTAATTAAGGCTAGTGATGTTTTGCATAATCATCTTATAGAAAATGGTAAAGGTAATGTCAGTGATTTATTTGATCTTTTTCAAATACAAGAACTTAATTTATTAGTAAAGTATCAAAACTATGAATTTAAATATATAACTAATCGTTTTGAATTTGAAAGATTAATATTTAAACAAGATGAATATCCTTGGCCTGCTCCTTTGTTTATCGCTGCTTTAAAAGCTTATGGTGTAGAAACTGAAGATTTACTTGCTATAGGAAGAAAGTTCTTATTTTTAGGTAAAAATTACATAGAAGAGGTTAAAAATAATTATTCTAATACAGAAGAGAAAAAGCATACACATAAATAAAGGAGGTAATGAACTTATCTCCTTTATTCTTTTGGTATATTAAAGCCTAAGCTATACATTTTTTGTTTAAGTTTATACTCTAGTTCTTTACCAGAGTATTTTTTACTTAATTTGTTATAATATTTTTGATATTCTTTTTTAGCAATATCATTATTTTCTTCTATATCAGTAGAGTTTAATACTTCTTTTATTATATCTTTAGAAAAGCCATTATTAATTAAATCTACTTGTAATTTTTGTTTTAAAACTTTAGCACTTTTATTATGATTAGATTTTATTTTTTTGGAGATTAACTTCTCTATTTTTTCTTTTTCTAGAGAAACAATATACTCTTCTAAAGCTTCATTATAATCATTAGGATCTACTCCCTTTTTATCTAGCTCTAAAGCTATTTTTTTAGGGCCTTTATTAGTTGTAATAATGCTATTATGAACATAACTCTTAGCATAGTTTTTATCATTAATATAACCTTGTTTTTCTAAAGTAGTGATAGCAAAGTCTATACTTTCCTTACTATACTTTTTTTCTGTTAGTTTTTTTCTTATCTCTTCTTTAGTTTTAATAGTTCTTTTTAAAGTCTTTAAAGCGTCATAATAACTTTCATAGTTTTTATTATCTTCAATTATCTTATTAAGTTCATCTTCTTCTATAGTCTTTGTTATTAAAAGTTCATATTTTAATATTATCTCTTCATAAAAATCATAAGAGTTAAAATTATCTAAATAAATAGTATATAAACCATTAGGTCTTTTCTTAAACTTTTCTATTTTCATTAGTACCTCCTCATTTAATTACTTTATTAAAATGATATAACTGTTTACATAAAGGTCTTTTTCTAGTGCCACTATGTAGTTCTACTTCTTCTAAATTCTCATAAATATTTGGTGTCTTTATACTAATACTATTAAGTGTCTTTAAATCATATTCTTTAAAAGCTGCACATGGTAGAACTGTTCCATCATACTTTATAACTAGTTTAGATAAACCTGCTGTACATTTATGGGTATCTTCTCCTTGTAAATGAATTCCTACTCTTAAATTACCTTTGAATTTATCTTTACATCTATTAAATATTTCAATAAATTCCTTAAATTCATTTTCTGATAAAGAAAGTAAATCTTCATTAATTTTTCCTCTTCCTTGAGGAACAAAGTTTAAAATACTTAATTCATCAAATTCTGCTACATTTAACATTTCAATGATATCTTCTAATTCTTTATAATTAATTTTAGTAGGAATAAAATGGGCATCTGTATTTAGACCAGAACTTTTCGCTTTTATCATAGAAAGAGTAACTAAATCAAACAAATCTTTAGTCCCCATAATCTTATCATAGATATTTCTATCCCAAGCCTCAAAATCAAAAACAATTTTATCTAAACCATTTTCTTTTAATAGTTTACAATCATAAGTGGAAAGATGGTCATACTTTTTTTCATCATAACTCAAATATATTGACATTTGTTTACTTATTAACTTTTCATATTCATCTTTAGGCATGCCTTCACTAAGATATGATTTATATGATTTTCTTAAATTAAATTCTAACTGTTCCCTATCAGATTCGGACATTTTAAAACGTTTCTTTATGCCACTAGTAAATAATACTGTTTTAATATTATTTAATTTACAATATCTAATCATTCTTAATAATTCAGGGTGTAATAAGGGTTCTCCTCCAGATAAAGATATTTCTTCTATTCCTCCTATACTCATAAAATAATCTATTACTTCTTTAAATTTTTTATATTCTATTAACTTTTCTTTATTAATAGAAGAACAAGACGAACAAAAAAGACAGTTGTTAGGACAAGTTTCAATTATTTCAAAACATAGGTCTTTTAACATATATAATCACCCTCTTGCTAGTTATTGTAGCATATTAAACTAATTATTTAAACAAGGTAAAACACATATCCTAATGATATGTGCCTTTACTTATTTTTTTCTTTTTCAACAACCTTTAATTTACCCTCTAAAATTTCTTCTAAAGCCCTACCTATATTTTTACTACATTTATATTGGTTAAGAGCTAGTTGATAGTGTTCATCTTTAGTCATCTCTTTACTACGTCTTGCAGCAATATGAACTAATTCGTATTTGGAACTAACAATATTTAGTAATTTATCAATAGATGGATAATTCACTTGTATCACACTCCTTATTATTATCTTATAATTATAAAGAATATTTTACAAGTATTATGACACAATTAGACACTTTGTGACATGTAAACGGCAATATTGTTATCTTTGATTAATCAGTTCTGTAATTTTATTTGTTCTTCTTTTATTAATGGATACGAAATAAGGTCTTTACTATCTAAGTTTTCTTTATACATGTCAACTGCTGTAATTTGATGATTATCATAAGTAGTATAGTAATAAATACCTTTATTTGTATTACAACATGAGGTGTAAAGAGTTATTTCATATTTTCCATTTTCTATTTCACAACAACCTCTTTGTTGATCAACAGAGTTTAAAATATGGAAAAATTGACTGACACTTTCTTTTTCTGTGTCTTTTGAGATAGAATTAAGTTTTACAAAGGATGCTCTTATAAATCTAGATTGACTTGATAAGTCTCCAGGAAGTCCTATAGCACCCATTCCTCTACTATATCTTTTTAATTCAAAATCTTTACTGAATTTACATTCTGGTTCTCTATTAGATAGGTGCATATAATTATTTAGTGCGAACATTTGCTTATCAAAGGTAGGATTATTTGTTAAGACACCTACTTTATTTTCATATATCTTAATCCCTTCTTTTACTGATTCTACAGTTATTGATTCTTTATTATCTGATATAAGCCAGTGTAGTTCTGCTAGTGGTAAATCTTCACTAAAAGGGACATTTAAAAAATTCATATTTTTAATTAACTCTTTCGCTTCTTTAACACTACTACATCTACTTAAAATCCAAGGGATGAATTCAAACTGAGTGATATTATCTTTTCCTATAGTTTTATCATTATATACAGTATTACCTACAAAGTTTAAGCCTGCTATTCCTAGTCCTTTTTCATTAATGGCATCATAATATAATGGATAGTTTCCAATAACAGTAGCCATTCCTATAATAGCATAATGATTATTTATATCACCTTTTTCTTTGAAATGAAATGGATAATTTCTTGGAGTGATAACTACTTCTTCATTATAAGAGATTTCATAATCTAAAGTACGTCCAAAATAAAAGTCTTTTGTTTTGTATGTTACAGCGGTACACATAATATTCCTCCTTTATTATATACTATAATTATAGAGAACTTTTTGCAAGATTTGTGACATAATTAGATATTTTTCTATGTAAAAAACCAAGATGGTTATCTTGGCTTTTAACGGAAGTTACAACATGAACCTTGGTCGATATTGCAGCATACATTTTCTTCACAACAAGTATATCTAGGGCAATAAGTATGTTTGAAAATGTGATGATTAACTATTCTTGTATGGATTGGACATACATGTGGAACTTGATGAACGAAGGTTCTATTTATTTGACGTTGTTGTACTGGTTCCATAATTGGAGAGTTAGTAGTCATCATTCCCATATTTTGTCCCATACCCATAGTATTACTATTCATATTGATATCAATATTCATATCTTGGTCAACAACATTGTTATTGCCATCGATAGTAGATGCCATATCAATAGCTTGATTATTAAATAACATACACTTTCCTCCTCTAGTATTAAGATATTCAGTTAGGAAATTTGTGTATAAATTATTTGCCTAAAATGGCATTTTAAAATTACCATTTTTCATTTGTTTCATCATTTTTTTCATACTTTCAAATTGGGTTAATAGTTTATTTACTTCTGATACTGATAATCCACAACCTTTAGCGATTCTTGTTTTACGTGATGCTTTAATAATAGAAGGATTTCTTCTTTCTTCTTTGGTCATAGATAATATTATTGCTTCTATATGAGCCATTTGTTTAGGTGGGATATTTACATTAGTTAATCCCATTTTTTTAGCACCTGGTATTAATTTTATAATATTTTCAAGAGGTCCTAATTTCTTTATTTGTTTTAATGTACTTAAAAAGTCTTCAAGGTCAAACTTACCTTGCTGCATTCTTTTAGCAGTCTTTTCAGCTTCCTTCTCATTAAGCACAACTTCTGCTTGTTCAACTAAAGAAACTATATCACCCATACCAAGTATACGGCCTGCCATACGTTCTGGGTCAAAAGAATCTAGTCCATCTAGTTTTTCACTTACACCAATGAACTTGATAGGTACGTTAGTTAAATGTCTTACTGATAAGGCAACACCACCTTTAGTATCACCATCTAACTTAGTAAGTATTACTCCTGTTAGTTTTAATTTATCGTTAAAACCTGTAATAACATTAATAGCATCTTGTCCCATCATAGCATCTATTACAAGTAGAGTCTCCTGTGGAGACACTGCTTCTGTAATATTTTCTAATTCATCCATTAAAGCTTCATCTATTTGAAGACGTCCTGCAGTATCGATTAGGACATAGTCATAATCATTTTCTTTAGCATAATTAATAGCATTCTTACTTATTTCTACAGGATTACCTTTACCTTCACTATAAACTTCAATATTAAGTTCTTTACCAAGTTGTTTTAACTGGTCTATGGCTGCAGGACGATAAACATCACAAGCGACCATTAGAGGTTTCTTACTCTTTTTCTTACGTAAGTAATTTGCAAGTTTTCCTATAGTTGTAGTTTTACCACTACCTTGAAGTCCTACTAACATTAATATGGCAGGGTTTCCTGTTGTATTAAGTGGTGCAGAGTCTCCTCCTAGTAATTCAGTTAATTCATCTTTTACTATCTTAACAAATAAATCTCCTGGTTTAATACTAGTTCTAACTTCTTCTCCTAAAGCTTTTTCTTTAACATTATTAACAAACTCTTTAACTACTTTATAATTTACATCGGCTTCTAGCAAAGCTAGACGTATTTCTTTCATCATATCGCCGATATTATCTTCAGTAATTTTACCATAACCTTTTATCTTATGTAGAGCATTTTGTAATCTATCTCCTAAGCTTTCAAACATATTATCACTCTCTTTTCTTTTAATATTATAACTGATAAGCATGAAAATGTAAAAAGAAAATGATTAAATATCACTTTCTTTATTATTAAAAACTGTTTTGTTTAACTTTCTGGTATTTCTATATCTTTTATTTCTCCAAAATTAGAATAATTAATAGTTATAGTTGTATTACTTGGTGTGTTATTAATATAAGTAGCATAACTAGATAAATCATAAGTAATTTTGACTACTTCATCTTCTTCATTTGTTTCTAGAGTTATCTTATTAGGAATATCAGCGATATCTATATTTGTGTTATTAAGTAGAGAATCTATAGTATTAGTAGTTATTTCATAATTATAAGAAATATTACCTGTTTCATACTCTGTTTTAGAAATAAGTGTCGCTCTTTCTAAAATTCTTGATATATTCTTATCATCAGTAATATTATTAAAGTGATATAGTTCACTTGTTACTTCATATTTATCTGTTGTCTTTATTAAATTAATATTATCATAGATAAAGTAATTAGTAAAAGTATTATTATTTGTCATTACTCCTTCTGTTTTATTATCACTTTTATCTCCTGTAAAGTTTGTTATAATGCCATTAATATTTTCTTCTCTTGTAAAGTGATAATTACCAGTTTCTATTCCATCTAGTTTATATTCAGTATTAACTTTATTATCATTAGAAGTATCAATATCATTATTACTATTATAATTTGTTCTTATTAGGGAAATTAAAATAAAGAAAAAGATAAAATAAAAGACGAAGAAAAGTACTGCTCTTCCTCTTTTACTATTATATAAATCTTTAATAAATTTTATATATTTATTTTCTTCTTTTTTCTTTTTTTCTTTCACTTTAATACTACTCCTAACAATTCTTTTTTATCTACTCCATTTAAATAGTCTTTTACTAAGCATCTTTTTTTACCTTCTAAAGCGATATCTGTTAGTATTATTTCTTTATCTCCTGTAACTACTCTAATACCATCTTTTTCAAAGCCTACAATAGTTCCTGGCTCTGTTTTAGCATAATATCTATCACTTAGTCTTACATTATAAACTTTCATTCTCTTACCGTTTAAGGTTGTATAAGCACCTGGAGTAGGATTTAAGGCTCTAACTTTATTATCTACTTCAGTACTAGTCTTAGTGAAATCTATCTTTTCATCTTCTTTAGTAATATTATAACCATAAGTAACTTCAGCTTCATCTTGTTTAATAGGATTAATATTACCACTAATTATATTAGGTAATGTTTCTAATAGTAAATCTTTTCCCATTTCACTTAATCTATCATGTAATGAACCTAGAGTATCTTCTTTAGTTATAGCAGTTTCAACCTGACTAATAATATCTCCTGCATCCATTTTTACGTCCATATACATTATAGTTATACCAGTCTTTTCATAACCATCCATAATTGCATGATGAATAGGGGCTCCTCCTCTTAGTTTAGGTAAAAGAGAAGCATGAACATTAATACATTTATATTTAGGATAATCAAGTAACTCTTTAGGTAGTATTTGCCCATAAGCACAAGTTACTATCATATCTGGTTCATACTTTAAGATTTCCTCATATTCATTCCTTATCTTTACTGGTTGTAATACAGGTATATTATATAGTGCACTAGCTTCTTTTACTGGTGTTGGTGTTAATATTTGTTTTCTTCCTACTTTTTTATCCGGTTGAGTTACTACTGCCACTACATTATAATTTTCGGCAAGAGCATTAAAGATTGGGACAGCAAAGTCAGGTGTACCCATAAATACTATTTTAATATCTTTCATGTTAACCTCCTAATACATTCAGAATTATAGTTAAAGTTAAGCCTAATGTTATTAAAAGAATCCCCGTTAAAGCGACAACATTGGCATTACCATAACTATAAGCATATTTAAAATCAAATTTTTTCTCTTCTTCTATTTCTTCTCTGTAGATTTCTCTTTTCTTTGTAGTTAATGCTACTTTTACTTTTTCTTGAGTTAAAAACTCATTATTCTTAATTTCTCTATAACTAGGCATTGTTATTACAGATAGATAAAGAGAACTAATATTACTATATTTTCTAATAACTGGATACTTACTATCAGTTATTTTAGATACTAAATATGATAATTCTATAGTATCAACACTTTTTATAATTTCATTAATATTTGGTAATGAATCTTTGGCTAAATCACTTCTTTTTATAAAAGCGATACAAGGAAGGGACTCAGATAAATTTAAAGCTTTCCATCTTCTATCAAATGTTTTAAGAACAGTTGTTTCTTCTTTAGTAGTCATATTAACGTGAGAACAGAGGGATGCTAAATTACTTTTACATTTATAATAATCTTTATCATAAAAGGCATCTTTATTATAGTCTTTAAGGTAATTATAATACTTACTAAGAGAAGTTAATTCAGCCATATATTCTGGACTTCTAAAGGCATAATAATAGGCCATAGCAGGTGAGTCTGTTATATATATCGCTCTACTCTTTTCTTTTAAGTTTCTTGATATAATATTTTTATAGTTATGATTTGAAAAAATATAGTCTATTTTCTTCAAATCATTTAATTCTTTAATGTCTATATCTTGTGTTAATCCTACTTCTTCTGTTTGTTCTTTAAAAACAGAAGGAAAACTATGGAAACAATAACCATTAACAATGTACTTATCATAGATATATTTAAGTATTTGTTTTTTATCTTCAGTTTTAGTAGTAGTTACATTTAATCTATTAGATACTAATTCTATTAATAAAGAGTTACCTTTAATGATTAGGTCCTCATGATTACTATAATTACTAGTAATAGTATCTAATTTATTTAAGAAATAATTATTATAAGTTTCATTGTTTATTATAATTTGATATTTAATTACTATATCCATTGTTATTAATAGAGAATATCTGTTATAACTATAACTTTCTCCATTAATAGATGCATTAGATACTTGGTTTTTAGTAGTTTCATTCATTAAAACATTATGAAGGATTGATAATAAGTGTTCATTTTTTAATAATGCTTTAAAGTTCATAACTATCAACCCTTCTTTCTAGTATAAATTATAACAAAGAAAAAGCACTTTTACAATAAAGTGTTTCTATAAAGTTTCATTATTATTAATATTAATTTCTGGAATAACACTATTAGTCATCGTTGGTTGTGTTTCCTTATTATTTAAAATATCTAAACTAGGATTACTAATGTTATTAGGTTCTTCTATTCCTATATTGAATGTAGTTTTATGTTCCTCTTCCTTAGGTATACCTGGTATATCTGTTGGTATATTATTTACTGGTGTTACTTCTTGTTTTGGTATTCCAAAATCATTTGGATTAAGTTCTGGTATTCCTATATTAGTAGGTTCTTGTAGAGGTGATTCATTTACTGGAACATTACTTTCTATTCTTTCATTTGATATATTGTTTGTAATATTATTTATTTGATTAACAGCATTATTTGTTTGTTGTTCTTGAACATTGTTTACTTGATTATTACTATGTCCATCCCAAATCTTAACAACATCACAGTTACCACTCATTGGCATTGGATTAGGCATCTTTAATTTAACTATTAAAGGTATCTTAAAAGCACTACCAAATCCAAGGCATGTTCCTGATTGTAGACTCTTTTGTTTTTCTACTATTTCATCAGAAATATTAGGAACCATTTTCTTAATATATTCTACATCTGTTGGATGGTTCATCTTAAAGATTAAGAAATTAGAACACTGTGAGATAACGGTATCAGACATTTCTACTGGTCTTTGAGTAATTAATCCTAGGATAAGTCCATATTTACGTCCTTCCTTGGCGATACGTTCAAAGATATTATATCCTATTAAGAATCTATCAGTATCATTTTGAATGTATCTATGAGCTTCTTCTACAAAGATATGGAATGGTATACTTGCTCTAGCCTTTAATCCTTTAGTAAACTCAAATAAAAGTCTTGAATAAATCTTTGTTATTACTTTAGCAAAGTCATCATCTACATCATCTAAGTTAATATTTACTAATTGATATTTCTTACCATTACTAATCATTAAATCTGATAAGTAACTTTCAAGTGAAATATAGGTACCTTTTTCCCATTTAAAGAAATTAGAATTACTTGAGGTAATTAGAGAATGAAGTCTTACTTTTAATGTTACTGAATCTCCATAAGTATTTTCATTACGCAACCATCCTTCACTAATTAATGTAAAGTTTAATGCTTTCTCTAAGTCTTCTAGAGTATAATAACAATCTTTACGTGGTTCAAAATTATCATACTCATCATTTATAAAACTAGATACATACTCTGTTAATAAAACACTTTCAGAAAATTGTCCATGATTATCTATTAAGAAACATTCTCTAAACTTTCTAACATAACCTATTCCTTGAACTGGTGCTTCTAAGTTAAACTGGTCTGTAGAACAGCTATTAAGAATTGAGAAAACATCATTTCTTTTATTAGGTGCAGTTTGATTAGTATAAAGTATAGTCATAATTGCTTTGGCAATTAAGTGATTCTTATATTTATTAGCATCTACTCCATTACTTGCAAAAATACGTGCTAATTTTAACATTCTTTCAATAATTGGTAATTGAGAGTGTTCTGTCGCTTGTAAAAGAAGAGTTAAATCATTTTCATTAAGTAAGAAAATTGGTAGACGTAAAGGCTCTCCTTTACCTTCAACTTCATTGGTAGTAATGAAACGATAGTTGTAATTAGGATTTATTTTATTTAAGTCTTTAAAAGCATTGTAATACTCTCCAGATGAATCAAATAGTAAGATATTTGATTTATATGGGAATAATCTTTCATCTTCAAACATGTTTTGCATGATTCTAGAGATACCACAACTTTTACCACTACCACTGTTACCAAATATGGCAAAGTGATTACTAAAGAAGTTATTAACATCTAAGTAAACTGGAAAATCATTATAATAGGGACTTACACCAAAAGGCATATAGCCTGCTTTATCTTCTCCTGTAATTAGAGGTATTTCTTCTTGTTTAATTACTCTTATTTTAGCATCTAATGATGGTTTTCTTAAAACTCCTCCAATTAATTTACCATTAACTATTTCTCCTAAGAATCTTGCTTTAACAATACCATCTTCTAAGTCATCTACTTCTCCTAATATTGTTTTATCTTTATCTTCAAAGATTAAATGTAAATTCATTAAGTTAATTGCTACTTCAGCATCTTCTTTTAATTTTATGTTAGCACTTTGATCACTAATATATATTATCTTATCAAACATATTACTATTCTCCTTTATTCTATAGATAAATTATAACGTTAAATTAAAAAAGTGACAAGAGTTATAGGGAAATTACTTCTTGTAATTTACGTTTTATCTCTTCATCACTTGTTTTTTTGATAATATTTTCTAACATTTCATTCTTTTTGGCTAACTTTAATTTAGCTTCATAATTTTCTAATCTTTTTATAGTTTCTTTAATTTGTTTATGAATAGCATTTCTACTGATATTATATTTAGAGGCAAGTTCACTTAAAGATAAGTTTTTAAAGTAATAATCTTCAAAGTATTCTTTTTGTTTATCGGTTAAAAGGCTACCATAAATATCATATAGTAAGGTATAATGTACTAACTCTTCCATTTTATAATCCTAATAGTTTTAGTACGGCTAGAACAATAGAACCTAGTCCTATTATTATGTAAAGAATAGTTAGATTTCTTCTTTTATAGATTAGAAAGTTATTTAGACCCATAAC
>CALVIP010000023.1 GCA_944331715.1 uncultured Bacilli bacterium | reverse complement strand
GGTTTGGAGAATTAATGGCAGGACAATTTGAAAGATATGCCGTAAAAGGTAGCTATTCAAGTACAGGGTTAACAACTCATTATTGGACCTTAACACCATATAGTGCGTCTTTCGTGAGTGACGTGAAGGACAATGGCGAGGCGCGCAGCAATCTTTCGGCCAACGCGGGCGGTGTCCGGCCATCCATAAATCTAAAATCTAACGTGCAAATAACTTCAGGAACAGGTGTAAAATCTGATCCGTTCGTTTTGACTCTAGGTAGTTAGTAAATAGAAGTGAGCAACTCTTTAGTTGCTCTTTTTCCATCTTGACACAATCTATCTATTATGATACATTATAGATAGATGGGAGACTTGTATAAAAGATGGGGGAAGGAGGATTTTGAAAATTTTTGAAAAAAGATTGAATTTTGTAAATTGAGGGTACTTTTTAGGGTAAATTTTCAAAATTCGTCCGGGGAAAATACAAAATTCGCCTTCATTTTAGGACTGAATTTTCAAAATTACCTTTTTGCAATGTTTTTATGACTATGATATAACACTTGCAGAAAGGGGGAACTTTATGAATAAAGTACCAAGATTTATATCATTAATGTCAGATACAACTGCAAAAGCTCTAATTAAAGATGATCATTATAGATGGTTTTATGAAGACTTTATTAAATTTGCAACAGGTATTGATTTAAAGGATTATATTGCAATAGATAATGAACTTAATACTGGTAATAAGGTTAAAGATTATAGAGCAGATACTATATTTCTTAATAAGAATAGACTCGTTAATTTAGAATTTAATCAATTTGTTCATACTCATACAATGATAAAGAACAGGGCTTATGCCCTTTAAAAGCACAGGGTAACGGTTATTTATCTGGAGAGCAGTACTATCATAGATTTGTGATACAAATAAATCTAAATAATATTATAAAGGATTCTAAAGTAAAAGAGTGGAACGAAAAAGATTATAAGTTAGAAGATTATAATTCAAAAGCTTATCTAAAAGATGTAAGAATAATTACTATAGATTTAAGAAAGTATAAAGGAATAGTCTATGATGGTACAAATAAATATGAAACTTACTTATCTATGTTAACAGCCGAATCTTATGAAGAGATGGAAAGAATAGTAGGAGATTTAGAGGAGGGAAAAATAATTATGAAAAAATTAAAAGAATTAGGTATGGATGATGAGTTTGGAATGTACTATGATGCAGAAATAGTACATAGAAAAGAAGTAAATTCTGCAAGAAGTGATGGTAGAAAAGAAGGTAGAAAAGAAGGTAGAAAAGAAGGCAGGAAAGAAGGTGCTAGTAATGAGAAAAAATCTATTGCTAAGAATCTTCTAAAAATGAATTTATCTGTTAAAGATATAATGAAAGCGACAGGACTTTCCAAGAAACAAATATCAATGCTAAGCTAATGTAAATTAATTTAATTACCTCTTTTTCTTTTTTTCATATAATATAATGGTGTTGTGTATGGAAATAGATTATGAAGAGATTAAATATTTAGATAATCCTAATATAATCGATATTAGAGACCATTATTTATATGAAAGAGGACATCTTAAAGGTTCTATTAATATCCCATTAAGAGTTTTAAGGACTATGCCTGATAAGTATCTTTCTTTTGATAAGACATACTATTTAATCTGTGAAAGTGGTTTTACTAGTAAAAGACTATCAATTATTTTAAATACTAAAGGTTATCATACTTATAGTATAAAATTTGGTTATGAAAAAACCTCTTGACGAAAGTTTGTTCAACCTATATATTATATATAGGAGGATGATTACATGGATTACTTAATTATAGGACTACTTATATTAATAATTATTTTAATAGTTATATCACTTATGAAAAATATTAATGAGTCTAAAATAACAGATAGACTTAATAATTTAGAGATTACGACAATAAAGGAGTTAAATGAATTTAAAGATGGTTTAACTAGGAATTTGACTGATGATTTTACTAAATTAAATGAAGGATTAGAGAAGAGATTACTTGCAATTAATGAAGCAGTTAATGAGAGAATTAATCAGAATTTTGAAAAGACTAATAAAACTTTTACTTCAGTAATAGAACGTCTTAGTAAGATTGATGAAGCTCAAAAGAAAATAGATACACTATCTACTGATATTATTTCTTTACAAAGTATTTTAACTGATAAAAAAACAAGAGGTATTTACGGAGAAGTTAATTTAAAACATATCTTAGTAAATGTTTTTGGTGAAGGTAATGATTCTATTTATAGATTACAATATACTCTTCCTAATGGAACAATTGCAGATTCTATTCTCTTTGCTCCTGAACCTCTTGGTACTATTGCAATTGATTCTAAATTTCCTTTAGAACATTATCAAATAATGGTTGATAAAGATTTATCTAAAAGTGAAAGAGAAGCTGCTACTAAGGCTTTTAAAGTTGATGTTAAAAAGCATATAGATGCTATTAGTAGTAAATATATCATAGATGGTGTTACAAGTGACCAAGCGATTATGTTTTTACCTGCAGAAGCAATATTTGCAGAGATTAATGCTTATCATCCTGATTTAATAGAATATGCTTATAAAAGAAGAGTTTGGTTAACTAGTCCAACTACATTAATGTCAACATTAACAGTAATACAAATGATTATTAAAAATATGGAAAAAGATAAATATACATCTATTATTCATGAAGAACTAAATAAACTAAGCTTAGAATTTGCAAGATATAAAGAACGTTGGGATAAACTATCTCGTAGTATTCAAGCAGTTAATAAAGATGTAGAGAATGTCTCTATTACAACAGATAAAATTAGTAAAAAATTTGAAACTATTAATAAAGTAGAGTTTAAAGATGCTAAAGAAATAGAAACAACTAAAGAGCTTCTTTAAACTTTTTTTCGTATAAAAAACAATTATTTTTGTATACTAAAAATAAATTAGAATAAATTATATTAGGTGATATTATTAAAAATATAATCATAGGATTAATAGGCTTTGTTATTATGACTATAGGTTTCTTTTATTTTATAGTTTATTCTAATCTATTTACATTTGGATATTCTATTAAAGAATACTTAATATTTATGGCTTCTAATATAAAAAATTACACATTAATATTAGGTATTATTCTTTTATTAATTGCTTTTAGAAAGGGGAAAAAACTGTGATATATACATATGATATTTTACTTAATTGGACAAAAGAGGAGAGATTAAAAGAGTTTTATGAATGGAATTTAGAAGATGATTTAGAACATATTAAAAAAATGCCTATTATTAGAATAAGAGAATCTTTATTAAAAGATTTATTAACTTCTAAAGTAAAAATAGATAAAACTTTTCTTTCTAAGATAAAATATAAAAGTGAAAGTTATTTTCATAATGAAATAGATGTAATAGATTATGCAGTTATTGTTACTACAGAGAAAAAAGCTTTAGCATTAGAACTAGATAATGAAGGTAATATTATGTATAAAAGTAGTCTTTTAATAGATGAAGAAGAGGAAGTATTAGAAATAGGTGAAGAGTTAGTAATAATGGATATTCCATATGAAGTTATAACTAAAAATAAAAAAGTATCATATCTTACTAGAAAAGAAGAAGAAGAGAAAAAATTCTTAATTAAGGAAATAAAAAAAATAAAACAAAATAAAGAGCGTTCTAAATTAAATTATTTATATAAAGAGTTTTTTGTAGATAATGTGGAATCTTTTAATGATAAATTAACTTTATTAGAGAAAGAAATATCTAAAGATTATAATTCATTTCATCATAACCTTTATAATCTTTTAAAATTATCTACAATAAAAAAGAAGTAATTATCTAATTCTTCTATAAGTCTTAGTAGTTTCTTCATCATCACTTTTTTCTCTTAATATTTCTGTATATTCATGATTGGCAATTACTTCTTGAGTATAACTTATTATTAATTTCTCTAATTCTTCTAAATCTATCTTTATTTCTTTTTTTGAAGAATCCTTTTTATTATCGTTATTCATTATATAACCCCACTTCAGTGATATAAATTATATGTCAAATAATTTTTCTTGTCAAATTTGTATAAAAAGGAAATTATTGTTAATAATAGGAATAGGTGATTATGATGAAAAAAATATTATTATTGTTAGTATCATTAATTTTAGTAACAGGTTGTAATGATATGATGAATACTCCAACAAGAAGAGTAGAAGAGTATTTAGGTAAATATCAGATATTAGATAGTACTGTTTTAACTGAGCTTGATAATGTTGTAGATAATAGTGATTATAGTGATGAATATAAAGAAGAGTATAAAGAACTAATGATTAAACAGTATCAGAATTTATCTTATAAAATTAAAAATGAACAAACTAATGGTGATACTGCAACTGTTATAGTAGAACTAGAAGTATTTGACTATAATAATGCTTTAAGTGAAGCGGAAGATTATATAGATGAGCATGATAGTGAATTTATTGATGATGAAGATGATACTAGAAAAGAAAAAATAGATCACTATAAGATAAATGCTATGAAAGAAGTAACAGATAAAGCTAGTTATACTATTAACTTTAGTTTAGTTAAAGATAATAAGAAATGGGTATTAGAAAAAATAAGTGATAGTGATTTAGAGAAAATTCATGGTTTATATGAGGATTAAAAATTATGTACCAGATTTTACCAAAAATTAACTTCCTTTTTTAAACTAATTAAGTTATAATTTTAATAGGAAGTGTTAATAATAAGATTATAAAAAGTTAACATTTTTATAGTCTTTTTTTAAGGAGGTTTATTATGACAGCACATATTGAAAGTAAAAAAGAAGATATCGCCGAAGTGGTTCTTATGCCAGGAGATCCACTACGTGCAAAATATATTGCCGAGAATTTCTTAACTGATTATAAATTAGTTAATAAAGTTAGAAATATGTTTGGCTATACTGGTTATTATAAAGGAAAAAGAGTAACAGTCTTTGCCTCAGGTATGGGTATTCCTAGTATTGGAATATATTCTTATGAATTATATAAATTCTATGATGTAAAGAAAATAATTCGGATTGGTACTAGTGGCTCTTTTAATAAAAATATTAAAGTAAAGGATGTTGTTTTATCTAGTGGGGCTTATTGTAAAAGTTATTTTGACCAATTATTTGATGGTAATGATATTAACTTTATTAAATCAAGTGAGTCTTTAAATGAAAAAATTAAAACAGTTGCAGATAATAAGAATATTCCTTTAAAAATTGGTAAGACTATTACTAGTGATGTTTTTGATTTATATAGTAGTTCAATGGAAAAGTTTAAATCTAATTATCCAGAAGAAGATTATCTTGCTGTAGAGATGGAAGCTTTTGGACTATTTTATATGGCTAATAGACTAGGAAGAGAAGCATCATGTTTAATGACTGTTGTAGATTCTTTCTATGATGAAAAAAGTCTAACTAGTGAAGAGAGGGAAAAGTCACTAAATGAAATGATTACAATTGCATTAGAATCAGTGCTTATATAGAAAGGTAAGGTGTAGTATGAATTATGTAAAGAAAGAAATAGGAGCATATAATCTTCATATAATAAAAACTAATCTTTATAAGACTATTACTGTTAAGATATTTTTTAGAGAAAAAGCAGAAAAAGAAAATATTACGAAACGTAATTTCTTAAGTCGTATTATGATGCTTGGTAGTAATGACTATAAAACTAAAGTAGAACTTACTAAAGCTGAACAAGACTTATACGCTGCTAATATCTCTGGTACTAATAGAAGAATAGGTAATTATCTAGATACAGGTATTAGTCTAAAAGTATTACATGATAAATATACTGAAGAAGGTAACTTTGAGAAGAGTTTAGATTTATTAGATTCTTTAATCTTTAATCCTAAAGTTACTAATAAAGCTTTTGATGAGATAGACTTTAATACTGTTTATGAAGAATATAAAGCAGATCTTAATAGTTTAGTTGAAAATAAAATGACTTATGCTTTAATCAAAGGATTAGAAGCGACAGATAGTAAAAGTGTTATAAGTTATAGAGGTATTGGTTATCTAGAAGACTTAGAGAAAATTACTAAAGAAAACTTATATGATTATTATTTAGAAATGATAAAACATAACTTTGTTGATATCTTTGTTTTAGGAGATGTAGATGAAGAGTATATTACAAATGTTATAAGAGAAAAGTTTAAGATAAATACCTTTAAAAAACAACCTATAAAAGCTTTAGTAGAAGTGACAAAAACTTCTAGAACAAAAATAGTTAAAGAAAAAACATCAGCAGAACAAGATAACTTAATAATGACATTATCTCTTAATAACTTAACAGACTATGAAAGAAATTATCCTCTTTCTTTATATAATGCTATACTTGGTGGAGGTTCAGAGTCTTTATTATTTAGTGAAGTTAGAGAAAAAAACTCCCTTGCTTATTATGTAAGTAGTACTCCTAATAAATTAGATAATTTAATTATTATTAGAGGAGGAATTACTAAAGATAAGAGTATGGATGCCGTTAATATTGTTAAAAAGATTTTAAAAGACTTAGAAGCAGGTAAAATAGATGATGATAGAATAGAGAAGGCGAAAGAATACTATACTAGTGCGATTGATGATATAATAGAAAGTCCTTTTCAAATTATAGAGAGTTACTATATGATAGAATTACTTGGAGTAGATGATATTGAAACTAAACGTAAGAAAATGTTAAAAGTAACTAAAGATGAAATCATCGCCGTTGCTAAAAAAGTTAAAATAAATACTGTTTATATTCTAGAAGGAAGTGATGATAATGGAGAAAATTGAACTAAAAAATGTAGATAAAACTATCTATAGAGAAGTCTTAGATAATGGTTTAGAAATTATTATTATTCCTAATAATGAATTTAGTAAAAAGAAAAACTATTATTTTAACTATGGTACTTATTATGGGGCTGCTATTAATGAGTTTGTACCTAAAGGTATGAGTAAAATGACTTCTTTTCCTAGTGGTATCGCTCATTTCTTAGAACATAAAATGTTTGAAAGTAAAGATGGTATAAAACCTTTTGATTTCTATGCTAAAACAGGTAGTTATGTTAATGCTTTTACTAGTTATAAAAATACTTGTTATGTTGTAACTGGTAATAAGAAAATGAAAGAAAACTTAGAATATTTATTAACATTTGTTAATAGTCCATACTTTACAGATGAAAATGTAAAAAAAGAACAAGGAATAATATGTGAAGAAGCAGCGATGAATGATGATAGTCCTGATTATCTTGCTTATAAAACTATAAATAAGAATCTTTATAAAGTATCTCCTTATAATACTCCTATACTAGGAACAGTAGAGAGTATTAAAAAAATTACTAAAGATAATTTATATAAATGTTATAACACATTCTATCGCCCTAGTAATATGTTTTTAGTAGTAGGAGGGGCTGTTAATCCTGATGAAGTTGTAAAGATTACTACTGATACATTAGCAAGATTTAATTTAGAACGTGATGATACTATTAAGATAAAACATTATAAAGAATCAGTTAAAGTAGTTAAAGACTATGAAGAGATAAAAAAAGATGTAAAAGTAGAAAAACTTGCTATTGGATTTAAAATGGATAAAGCTAAGTTTCCTATTAAAAATAAAGTTACTTTAGACTTATATCTTAATATGTTAGTATCTTTATGTTTTGGAGCAAGTTCAGATTTTAGAGAAATGATAAGAAAAAGACATTTAGTTAGTAGAAGTGGTTATTATTTTCAAGATATAGGTAATGTTATTACTTTCATGATAGAAGCAGATGTACTAAATTATCCAGTTTATTTAAAAGAGTTAGAAAACTATCTTAATAATTTAAATGTTTTAGAAGAAGATTTAGAAAGAATAAAGAAAGTATGGATATCTAGTGAAGTAATTAAAAGTGATTATGCTGATAGTATTGTAGATACTGTAGTAGATGATTTAATTAACTATCATAAGGTTATTACTAACTATGTAGAGCTTATTAAGAATATGAATATTACAACAATGAGAGAGGTTATTAATAGTTTAGATTTTAGTAATAAAGCGATTGTTAGAGTAGTTAATGAAAATAATCCTTTACAAAATGATTAATACTATGATATAATTAAAACCGTCAAAAAAATGTTCCGCTGACTCTTTAGTTATGAGCATTGGTTATAGGTAAAGGAGGATCTTATATGAACGTAATTGACAAAATTAATGAAAAACAAATTAATAAGAACATTCCTGAATTTAGAGTTGGAGATACTGTTCGTGTTGACGTTAAGATTATCGAAGGTAAACGTGAAAGAATCCAAGCTTTTGAAGGAATTGTAATCGCTCGTCGTGGTGGAAGTGTTAGTGAAACATTTACAGTTCGTAAAATGAGTAGTGGTGTAGGTGTTGAAAGAACATTCCCAATCCATTCACCTAAGATTGCTAAAATTACAGTCTTAAGACATGGTAAAGTAAGACGTGCCAAACTAAACTTCTTAAGAGGAAGAGTAGGTCAATATCGTATTAAAGAAAGAGGACAACAATAGTTCCTCTTTTTTCTTTTCTTAATACTAATTTAGATGTATAATATTAATGTATTAGAAAGGATTAAATATGAAAGAGAAGATAAAACCATTTTTGCCATATATAATTATTATTGCAGTTGTCTTATTTATAAAAGCTTTTATAGTAACACCTATTAAAGTAAATGGAGAGTCTATGTATCCAACATTAGAAGAAAGTGACATAATGATTTTAAATAAGACAGCTTATTACTTTAATAAACCTGAAAGATTTGATATAGTTGTTGTTAATATGCCTAATGAATATTTAATCAAAAGAGTTATAGGACTACCTGGTGAACATATAGAATATATTGATAATACTTTATATGTAGATGGTAAAAAAGTTAAAGAGAATTTTAAACATGGTAAAACAGATGACTTTAATATAGAAGAATTAGGTAGTGATACAGTTCCAGAAGGTTCTTATTTAGTCATGGGAGATAATAGAGAGAAATCTCTTGATAGTAGAGAATTAGGCTTTATGAAAGAAGAACAGTTATTAGGTAGAACTAGTTTAATTATTTTACCATTTGATAGAATAGGAAATGCAAATTAATAATATATTATCTAGTACTTAGTTAGTGATAAGTACTAGTTTTTATTTACGAAAACTCGTATCAAAAATATTTCAAAAAGTATTGACGAACAATTATTCTAATGATAAGATTGACTTAATAATTATTTATTAGATTGATTGAGGTACTAATGGAGGAACTAGTAAAAGAAATAAAAAAATTAGAAGTATTATTAGATAATAACTTAGGAATGCTTAAAGATAAAGTAGATTATATAATTAGTAATAAAATATCTGATAAAAAAGAAATAGAATTTACTTTAGATAATATATTAGATTTAGTATATTGGTATGGTGAGAATATAAAAGAATTATATTATAGTTTACTTGAATATTATAAAACTATTAATTTAAATAATGCTAGAGATTATGAAAATATTTATTTAGATATTATTGAAGGATGTGATGACAATGACTAAAATAAATAGTGTTAAAGAAATAAAAAAGTTAATCGATAAATTAATTATACCTGGATATCATTATAAAACAAATTTTAGTTGTTCTGACTTTTTAGTAGATATTGAATCGAAATTTATAATAATTGCAAAACCAGTTTGTACTGATAAAGATTTTCATTATGAATTTATTTTAGATACACAGTTTTTATCTGAAAAGGAGATAAATTATCAAGAACTAGTAATGATAAAGAATATTATTGAAGTTTTAGAAGAAAATAAAAATTTTATTTTGAAAAGATTAAAGAAATATACCGTGGATGAATATAAAGAAGAATTAAGATTAAGAGAAGAAAAAAGCAGGAAAATTCTTTTAGCTTTAGATAATTATATTAAAACTAGAGAAATGTATTATTAAAGAAAGGAAGTGTTAATATGAGTGATTTAAAAGAACAAAATGACTTATTAATTTACAAAGATGAAAATGATAATATTATAGTAGATGCGATATATAAAGAGGAAACATTATGGCTAACTCAAAAAGGAATGTCAAAAGTATTTGATTGCACTACAGACAATATATCATATCATTTGAAAAATGTTTTTAAAACGAAAGAATTAAAAGAAGATTCAGTTACCGAGGAATCCTTGGTAACTGCTTCTGATGGTAAAAACTACAAAACTAAAATATATAACTTAGATGCTATTATTGCTGTTGGGTATAGAATTAATTCAAAAAAAGCGACCAATTTTAGAATTTGGGCTACTAAAGTATTAAAAGATTATATGATTAAGGGATTCGCTTTAAATGATGAGAGATTTATTAAAGGTAATAAACATGATGCAAAATATTTTGATGAATTACTTGAAAGAATAAAAACTATTAGAGTTAGTGAAAGAATGGCTTATCAAAAAATAACTGATTTATTTATTGCGACTTCAACAGATTATAATCCTAAGAGTGAAGAAGCATACACTTTCTTTAAAATAGTTCAAAATAAACTTCATTATGCAATTTCTGGACATACTGCGGCGGAACTTATATATAGTAGAGCAGATGCTTCTAAAGAACATATGGGACTTACTAATTGGAAGAATTCTCCAGATGGTTTAATATATAAATATGATGTAAGTATTGCTAAAAATTATTTAACTGAAGAAGAACTATCTAAATTAAATGATTTAACTAATTTATTTTTAGTATTTGCCGAAGATGAAGCGAAAGAAAGACATGTTATGACTATGAAAAATTGGATTGATGCAACAGATGATTTATTAAAGTTTAGAAGAAAAAAAGTATTAAGTATTGCAGGAAGTATTTCTCATAAAGAAGCAGTAGACAAAGCAGAAAGAGAGTATGAAAAATATAGAGTTATCCAAGATCAAGAATATATTTCTTCTATGGATGAATTCTATAAGAAATATTTAGAAGAAAATAATAAATTAAATGATAAAAAATCTGGAAATTAAGGATATATGAATTAGAAAAATACATTTAATATTTAAATAGGTTTAATGATGAAGTCTTTACCTAATAGTAATGAAGTTTAATAAAATTTGGTCGTCGAGGCTGACTAAATTAAATTAATTTGATAAAATAAATACAATATGAAGAAATAATTGGATTGTTGAGGTTAACAAGCTAACCTGTAATTAAAAGTAAAAATAGTAAATTTAATGTGCTTGGTCATTTTGTTGGTTTCAACAAAATGATAGAAAAGGAAAGTGGTTTAAATGAATGAAAATAAGCAAATAGTGCAATGGGCGAGCCACATTTATGCCAAACCACCTCTAAACCCTTATAAAATAAGGGAATTAGAAAAATGAGTTCTTACACATTTTCGCAAAATATGCTAAATTTTATTGATTTTCATAAAAAATATAATCATGATATAATTAGTAAGAATTTTATTGTATTTGAGTAGTCAAAATGAGTAATTATTATTGATGAAAAAAGTATAGCATGACATAAATATGTTAGCGAATAATTAAAATTGTGATAGTAGATTGGAGGTAGTGATGAAGAAAATTGATAATAATTATACTAACAATATTTTTGAAGATATAAAACATATTGATGAATATGGAAATGAGTACTGGTTTGCTCGTGATTTGCAAAAAGTTTTAGAATATAAGGATTGGAGAAATTTTTTAAAAGTTTTAGATAAAGCAAAGGAAGCTTGTTGCAATTCTAGATTTAACGTGGATGAACAACTTGTTGAGGTCAACAAGTTGTCAAAAAGAAACAATAATGCTATTGTTAATATACAAGATTATAAATTATCGAGATATATATGTTATTTGATAGTTCAAAATGCCGACCCAAGTAAGGAAGTGGTTGCTTTAGG
>CALVIP010000022.1 GCA_944331715.1 uncultured Bacilli bacterium | reverse complement strand
AAAAGGTTTAAACATTTTATGTTTAAATAAATAGTAGTAAAGAAAGGAATGAGAAGGAAATGAAAAAAAGAATGGCTAAAGTTCTAGCAGCTGTTGCTATGTTAGCTACTGCAAGTGCTAGTGTGGGATGTGCTTGGTTTGTTGTGGAAGAACCTAAAGCATTAAAAGATATGGACTAAAAATTCGTTATAATACGAATTTTTTTATTTTATACAAATTTTTTGAATAAAGTAATTATTAAGAAAAATTTGAGATGTTTCTATCCATTTTTCTTTATTTAAAATTTTAGTTACATAATATAATCCTTTACCATGATTTTTTCCTTTTGTAGTAAACCCTTTCTTTTTCATATTTTTAATTGGAATGATATCTTTATAGGTATTAGATATTGTAAATGTTAAATTATTGTTTGATTTATACACTTCAAGAGTTACGGATTTATTTTTTGCAAGAGAAGCCGCTTCTAGAGCATTATCTAAATATATACCTAATACAATACATAGTTGTCTTAACTTTTTTTCTTCTAATTTCTTTAAGATTTTAGTTACTTTAGGACTTACCTCTATAACCATTTTTACATTTTTATTTTTGGCTAAAGCTATTTTATAATAAAGTAACCCTCTTAATCCACCTTTGGGGATATTTTTTAAATCTTCTATTGCTCGTTCGTCAATTACTATACTGAATTCTAACATTTCATCTACTTTATTTATTATTTCCTTATTTTTTGTCATATTTCTTATAATTGATAAATTATTCTTAAGTTCATGTCGATACATTTGTTCATCATCAATCCAATTTTCAAATGTCTGTACATAATCGAAAAGAATATTGTACTCATCATTTAGCTTTTCATAATTTGCTCTTTCTGAAACATAAAAATAATACAAAATGAAAAGAAAAATTGACATTGTTGTTGTTATTGTGTAGTATAAGTTCAATTTAAATATAGAAGCAATATTATAAAACATAACTGAAATGATTATTATGCTTAAAATAGCAAATACCGATATTTTATAGCCTGTTTTGTTATCTATTTTTTGACAAAGATAGGAAATTTTTTCTGATATTAACTTTTGTTTTGAAATAGCAATTGATAAGATACTAACTAAAATATTATTTATTATACTAACATACCATATATCTCTAACATCTTCATAACTAAATATCATTAGGTTAATTAAACAAAAAATTAAATCTGATAATGATATTAATAATACAGAAAAACTACACATAATTATTGAAGTTGTTAAATTCATTTTAAAATATTTATGATAAAGTAAAATTGATAGTACATATGATATTAGAGATATAAGTGCATTGTATTTTGTTTCATATAAAATAACTGTGGGAAGAGTCATAAGTAAAATTATTAGTATAGTATATAACGACATTTTACTATTGTCTCTTTTTATTGTTTTAACTATTAAAAAACTTGTAGTAGATATTATTAATCCTATAATAAATTTAACTATTAGAGGTAACATACTCAATCAACTCCTTCTTACCTGACCTAGATATTAAGTTAGTAGTAACACCATTATCAAATAGTACTTCATTTTCTTTTATATCGTAACTTCTTATTTTATCTGTATTTAAAATTAGACTCTTATGTACTTTTAAGAATCTCTTATCTAATTCTTTTGATATGGCATTTAATGTATATGGTGCTTTAAATGTTCCATAATCTGTATGAATAATACATCTTTTACTATCTTGTTCTTTCTCTATAAAGATTATATTCTTAAGTCCTATCTTATATAAAGTATAGTTATACTCATAAGTAAGGCATTTCTCTCTACTGTTATATTGTTTATAAATTATCTTTAACGTTTCTTTTAACTTGGTTTTACAGTTATCAAACTTACTAATAAAATCTAATAGATATAGTCTGTTAGATAAAGCTTCATATCTATACTCTGCAAAAGCAGTTACGATTATAATAATAGAATTCCAGTCATCTAGTTCTTCTCTTATAAATCTCGCTGCATCTAATCCTGAACCATTCTTAGTCTTAATATCAAAGAAATAGACTTTAAAACCCATTTCTTTCCTGGCTAAAGCTTCAAAATCTTCTTCATAACTTTCACATTCATATTTCTTATAGTCTACATCATAATTCATCATGAATTTATCAATCTCACCTTTGATTAAATCTCTGAATTCTTTTTCATCATCACATATAATAAAATTTAACACTACTACCTCCTCCTTCTCATACTGCACACCCTTAAATTTTACCATATATTTCCAGTTTATAGGAATTTTGTCAAAAAAAAATAGTAGCTATTTAGCCCTATTTTTAGTTTTTTTAGATTTAGGTTCTTTTTTTATAACTTCGCCTACTTTTTCAATAATATTATCTGTTACTTCCTTATTCTTTTTTGAGATAACTGTTGTTCTTAAAACAAACCAAACTACTATGATAAATATAATTATATATAATATTTTACCCATAAAAGGATCTTTTAGAGAATAGAAGATTGATGCAAAGGCAAATAGGATATTAAATCCATAGATAATTAATACTGTTGTTCTTTGTGAGAAGTTCATACCTAATAATTGATGATGAATATGTTCTTTATCTGGAGAGAATGGAGCTTGATGTTTTAATAATCTTCTAATGATGGCGAATAATGTATCTAGTATAGGTATTCCTAAAATCATTAAAGGAACAAATAAACTTGTTAAAGCTGGTCCTTTAAACTCTAAAAGAGTAATTACTGCTATCATAAAACCTAAGTACATAGCACAATCTCCACAGAATATTTTAGCAGGATAGAAATTATGTAATAAAAAGCCTAAAGTTGCTCCTAACATAATAAATGTTAATATCATAACTAAAGTACCACTACGTCCTTGGAAATAACCAATTATACCTATAGTTAAGAAGAAGATACTACTAATTCCTCCACTTAATCCATCTAGTCCATCAATTAAGTTTATTATATTAATACATGCTACTATAAAGAGGATTGTTAAAGGATATGAGAACCATCCAAAGTTTATCGTATAACCAAAAGCAGTTATATTATTTAAAAGAAATCCTCCATAGAATACAAGAATTGAAGCAGCGATTATTTGCCCTATTAGTTTAGTTCTTGCTCTTAACGATTTAATATCATCTGCTATTCCTGTTAAAATTATAATAAAACTTCCTATTAATATAGAGTTCATCTGGACACTTTCTGTTCCAAATAACATATAACCTATTAGAAATGCTAAAAATATTCCTACACCACCTAATTTAGGAGTAGCCTTGGTATGAATATGTCTATGTCCTTCATCACTTCTTGGTATATCCATCGCTCCTATATGTTTAGCTATTCTTTTCATAAAGGGCATTATTAAAGCAGAACAGATAAAGGTAGTTATAACTATCTTTAGAGTCTCTATTATTTGTTGATTCATAGTTCTTCCTCTTTTCTAAAATAATTATAACAAGTGTACTTAAAATTTACAACAAAAGAAAAACTAAAGCTTATCTTTAGTTATCTTCTAATAGTTTAATATTGTCTAATAGTACTCCTGTTCCTTCTACTACACAAGTTAGAGGACTATCTGCTATTAAAACTGGTACTTTTAATTCTTTTTTTAAGACTTCATTTAAGCCTTTAAGCATTGAACCTCCTCCAGTTAATATTATACCTTTATCCACAATATCTGCGGATAACTCTGGTGGAGTTTGTTCTAAAACATTAGTCGCTGCTTTTACTATTTTATAGATTGATTCATGTAGAGCTTCTTCTGTTTCAGTTTCATTTATTTCTATTGTATTAGGAAGTCCTGTTACTAAATCTCTTCCTCTTACTTCTAATTTATTTTTCTTATCAGGTTCATATAGGTTTGCAAATTCTATTTTTATATCTTCTGCTGTTTTTTCTCCTATTAATAACTTATATTTTTCTTTAATATATTTAACAATATCTTGATCAAAAACATTTCCTGCTATACGGACTGAAGAACTACTAACTATATCATTTAAAGAAAGAATAGCAATGTCTGTTGTTCCTCCTCCAATATCTATTACCATGTTAGCGCTAGGTTTAGAGATATCCATACCTGCTCCTATAGCTGCTACTTTTGGCTCTTCTTCTAGATATACTTTTCTTGCCCCAGTACGCTCTGCTGCTTCTTTAATAGCATTCTTTTCAACTGGTGTTACATTAGTAGGACAACATATTAATATTCTAGGTCTTGATATGAAGTTTCTAGCATGTATTTTTCTAATAAAATAATCTAACATTATTTCTGTAATCTCAAAATCAGCTATTACACCATCTTTCATAGGCTTAATAGCTTTTACTTTTTCAGGAGTTCTTCCTAACATTTCACTAGCTTCTTTACCTACTGCTACAACTTTCTTATTGTCTGTATCAATAGCAACAACGCTAGGTTCATTTAAGACTATTCCTTGTCCTTTTATATATATTAATACATTTGCAGTTCCTAAATCTATACCAATATCTTTTGATAACATTCTATCACGTCCTTTTACTGTTAATATTTTAGCAGAAATATATTATAATGTAAATTACTTTTCTAAGAAAAAAACGGCATTTACTCCGTTTCTTCATTAGTGTTACTATTATCATTTGTATCTTCAGTAGTTGTTCCGTTAGAAGTACTATTCTCTTCAGTAGTATCACTAATTACTTGATCAAAGTATTTGCTAGGATCTACTACTTCACCTGATTTGTAAAGTTCAAAATGTAAATGATTACCTAAGTCTTGATCAATTGTATTTGTACCACTTTTACCTATTACTTGTCCTTGTTTAACTGTATCATTTTTCTTAACTGATACTTCACTTAGACTTTGATAACTACTAATGAAGTCATTATCATGCTTTATTTCGACAACTGTACCAAGAAGTTCATCTTCTCTTACATCTACTACTGTTCCATCTAAAACTGATACTACATCAAAGGTATCTGTTAGGCCAAAGTCCATACCTGAGTTTTGAATGTAAGTATTTTCATGATAAAGTATTGATTTTTCTTGAGTTTCTGCTTCTGCTTGATAATCATAGAAGTATTTAAGAGTTTGTACTTCTTCATTTGTATATGGTTTTACCATTTTAACATCTTCTTTGATTACTTCTCTATCCTCTTTATCATCAATAATAGATGAGTTAACATATTCTATGTCTTCTTCAGTAGGATTATTCGCTTGCATATTTTGACTTACAAAGAAAGCACTCATTCCTGTTAGAGAGAAAGCAATTAGGTATGCTCCGATAATAGCTCCTTTTTTTAATCTTAATTTTTTCATTAACATCACCTCATTAAGAGTTTTAACGAAAATGAAAAAATTATACTTTAAATTTTAATTTTTAAACAATAATTGCAGATTCGTATAAATCATAGATACAGTTTGTTACTAAATAGATTAGTGCAATTGCTAAGAAGAAATAGAATACTCTTGCTTGCCAAATTTTATTTTTTTTAAAAATAGCATTGATATTAACAGAATCTAAGCTCCATACTACGATAATTGTTACGATTAGATATAGAAAGTATTTAACGCTCATTATTTACCTCATATTCTTTTATTTTATTTACTCTTCTAATATGTCTTTCTTCTGTTGAAAAAGGAGTTGTTATAAAGGTTATGATTAGATTGTAAGCATAGTCAACATCCATATTTTCATTTAAGCAGATAATATTAGCATCATTATCATTTCTTGTTTCTATAACATCTTCTATTGAGATGACTCTAGCAGCACGTATTCCTTTTACTTTATTACAGGCGATTGATATACCTATGCCACTACCACATATGGCTATACCAAAGTCTATTTCTTTATTTGTTAAAGCTTCTCCTAATTTAAAAGCATATAAAGGATAGTCAACATTCTCTGTTCCTTTAGCACCATAATCTATTACTTCATAATCTTTTTTTAATTTTTCTAAAAGTTCTACTTTTAATTTATAACCTCTATGGTCATTAGTTATTCCTAGTCTCATTTATTTAACCTCCTTAAAACTAGTTCTCCTCCCATTACTTGATTAAGATGGGAATAGTCTATATAGTTATCTTCTATTTGTAATTTCATTTTATAGTTTAGTTCTTCTAATTCTCTTATATTTGTAGGTAGTAAATCAAAATATGCTGGTTCTACTTTAATACTTCTTTTTAAAACATATACTTTCTTGGTAGTTAAATTTTCTAACATAGGACGATAGTTTAAATAAAGTCCTCCTTTTTTAATTAAATTAGCAGAAAAATCACAAGTTATACTTGTTTTAGTATGACATTCTTTAACACTTTCATGAAGCAATACTATGTCTCCTAAAAAGAAATCACTATCCATGCTAGTATTAATTGTTTCTTCTTTTAATATGGCTTCATACATTTTATTTATACTTTCACCATACATTCTTTCCACTATTTGTTTTGTTATTCTATTAGTTTTTAAAGTTTCTAATTCTTTAAGATATGTTTCATATATTTTTTTATTATTAAGAGATAATATTTCATCTAAAGTAAAATCATACATTTTTATTCCCCTACTTTAGTATAACATAATTTAAAAGAAAAAAGCAGTAAACACTGCCTTATTCTCTAATCTTTTTTATTAAAACCATATTTCTTATTAAACTTTTCTACTTGTCCTGCTTTAGATGCTCTTCCTTGTTTTCCTGTATAGAATGGATGACAATTTGAACATACTTCAACTGTAAGTTCGTCTTTGTTAGACATAACTTCAAATGTAGCACCACAAGCACATGTTACTTTACATGGTCTATAGTTTGCTGGATTGTTTTTTGCCATTTTTCTTCTCTCCTTTCGCCATGATAATTTATTTATCATAGAAATCATCCCTTTAAGGAACTAATTCGCTACTTAATATATCAAATTATTTAAGATTTGACAAGGTTTTTAATGGATTTTCATCCTTAAAAATCAAATCTAAAATTGCATTTACGAAAATTCGTAACTTTTTTATTACATTTTTTCTTGTTATATAGAAATCAATATGATACTATTAGCTTAGGAACATTTAATAGTTGGGTGAAGCCAAACTCTATAAACGAGGGAGGTGTTAGAATGAACAAGAAAGATTTTTTAATTTTTTCTTTAGTAATTATAATCTTCCTTTTACTATTCTTACTGTTTATAGTATTAATATAAAAGAAAGTCACCTAACTCACAACGTGGATTAGGTGGTTTAACAATTATATGTTGGCTCACTCAACACGGAAATATTAAGTGTTCCTTTTACTATTGTATGAATTTTTTCTTACATATACATCTTATCACATAAGTATCTTTTATGCAAGAGTGTTTTTATTAGATTATCTATAAATAATTCTCTATTATTTTTGTTGCAATCATTTGATAGGCTTCTGTTGTTGGATATATGTTAGTAGGATTATCTATGTAATCTTTATTTTTCTTAAATAGATTATAAATATCTAAATATTCTATATCATAGGTTTTACAAAGATCTTTAGTATTTGTTATTAGATAAGTATAGAGTCTTTCTGCGGTGAGTGTTTCTTCTTCTAAAGGATTATAAAAGCCTATAAAGATTATATCTTCTTTAGCATATTTCCTTAATTCTTTAAAAAGAGAATCTAGCTCATCTACAGTTTTATCTACTATTGTAGTTATTTCTTTGTTAGATAGATTTTCCACAGATACTGTGGATAAAGTTAATTCTGTTAAGATATCATCCATTCCTACTGATAAAGTTACTAATTCAGCTTCACGAAGACATTTTTTTAAAGATAAAGATTTACCATCTTTTTTTATAGTCCAGTTTTTTTCAAGTTTATTTTTTAAATCTATTATTCTAGTACCACTTGTAGAAAAATAGTTATTGTAACTTTTTAATAAGTCCTTATCTTTAAGATAGTTAGCAAGATAATTACTATAACCATAGTTTGTATTACCATTAGAGTCTATTCCGACACTTAAAGAGTCTCCTATTGATATATAAGTTATTTTATCTGTATGGTTGAAGTAATAGATTGTATAAACTAAAAGACATATGATTAAAAGGCATAGTATTTTTTTCATTTTTACCTCCAAAAAAGACTAGAGTCATATATTATAATTATATTTCTCTAGTCTCTTTTTAATGCTTCTATATGTCTTTTAATTCTAGATTAGCTCCTACTCCTATTAGTTTTTCAACGATATTTTCATAACCTCTAAGTATGTGTTCAACATTAGTTATTTTAGTTGTTCCTTTAGCCATTAGACCAGCGATTACAAGGGATGCACCTGCTCTAAGGTCAGTTGCAACTACATCTGTTCCTGTTAATTTAGTAGGACCAATAATAGTTGAAGTTTGATTTTTTACTCTTATATCTGCCCCCATTTGATTTAAGTATGGAATATGCATAAATCTATTTTCGTAAATTGTTTCTTCTATTTTACTTCTACCATTACACATAGTAAGAAGCGGTGTTAGTGGTTGTTGTAAGTCTGTGGCAAAACCTGGATAAGTTTGAGTTTTAACATTTACTGGCTTATAGTCTTTTCCACTACTTACAATTATATAGTCTGTTCCTATATCAAGAAATACTCCCATTTCTTCTAGTTTACTAGTTAGTGCTTCTATATGTTCTGGGATAATATTAGATATTTTTAGATTATTACCGATAGCAGCGCCAAGGATTACATAAGTACCTGCTTCTATTCTATCAGGGATTACTTCATGGAAACATTTACCAAGTTTTTCTACTCCTGTTATTTCAATACTACTTGTTCCTGCTCCTCTTATTTTAGCACCCATATTGTTAAGGAGAGTTGCTACATTAACGATTTCTGGTTCTTTAGCAGCATTATCGATAATGGTTGTTCCTTTTGCTAAAACACTTGCTAACATGATGTTAATAGTTGCTCCTACACTTGCAAAGTCAAGGTAGATATTGGCACCTTTTAATTCTTTGGCTTCTACGGTATAAATATTTTCTTTATTAGTTACAGTTGCCCCTAAAGCTTCAAAACCTTTAAGATGAAGATTAATTGGTCTTGCCCCGATTGAACATCCTCCAGGTAAAGCCATAGTTACTTTTTTATATTTACCAAGCATTGCTCCCATAAAGTAGTATGATGCTCTTAATTTTTTAGTATACATACTAGGTATTTCTTTATTTTCCATGTTTGATGGATTAATAACTAGACTTTCTGTTGCCCGTTTTACATCAACATTTAAAAACTCTAATATTTCGCAAAGAGCAGCGGTATCAGTAATATCAGGGACATTACAGATAGTTACTTCTTCACTTGATAAAATTGCTGCTGGTATTAGTGCTACTACACTATTTTTAGCCCCACTTATTCTTATTGTTCCAGTAAGAGGATTACCTCCTTTTATCTCAAGCATTTTCATAGTTAATCACACACTTTCTACTATATTATATTATTAATTTAATTTTTGGAACTAATGTGATTTGGGTTAAAAACATCTACAAGTTCACTTACTTTATCTTTCATAGCAGCTTCACCACTACCTATTACTTTTCTTGGATCATAAACACTTGGATTTGCATTAATAAAATCAACTACTGCTTTATGCCAAGTTACTTGTAGTTCTGTATTAATATTTATTTTACTAATTCCACAACTTATCGCTTTTTTTATCATATCATAAGGAATACCTGTTCCTCCATGTAGTACTAAAGGAATAGATAAAGTTTCATTTATCTCTTGCATCCTTTCAAAGTCAAGATTAGGTTCTCCTTTATATAATCCATGTACTGAACCTAGGGCAGGTGCTAGAGCATCTATTCCTGTTTTAGAGATTTCTATGCAGTCTTCTAGGGTTGCTCTAAAGATATCACCATAGACATTATCTTCAGTACCACCAACATGTCCTACTTCTGCTTCTACTGATACACCTTTAGAGTGAGCATAATCTACTACCTCTTTAGTTATCTTTTTATTAGTTTCTAAATCATATTTACTAGCATCTATCATAACACTAGAAAATCCAGCATCTATCGCTTCTTTACAAGATTCAAAACTACTTCCATGGTCTAGATGTAGACATACAGGGATAGTTATATTTAAATCTTTAATTAGACCTTCTACCATACATCTAATTACATAAAAACCTCCCATATATTTTTTAGCACCTTCACTAACTCCTAATATTACAGGAAGATTCTCTTCTTGCATTTTCTCTAAAATGTATTTTGCCCATTCCAAATTATTAATATTAAAATGAGGAACGGCATATTTCTTTTCTTTTGCGTCTTTTAACATTTCATTAAAATTAACTAACACTATTATCACCTTCATATATATAATAAAGCAAGTATCTAGTGTTTGTCAAAAGAAAAAGAGGAAAGATTACTTTCCTAACTATTGTTTTCTATTATGTTATTTATATACTCAATAAGGTATAATGGTATATTTATTATTTTACCGCTTTTATCTAAATTATTTAATGAAAATTTTACCATTATATCAGGATTATATTTTTCATTATATTTAGTTAAACTTATATGGTTTCTATTTCTACTTGATTTTACTTCTAATGGAATAGTTTTGTTTTTATATTGAATTATAAAGTCTATTTCATTTCTTTGAAATGTAAAATAATAAGGAATCTCATCATTTATGTAAGTTAAAATATTTAAACAGTAGTTCTCTGAAAATGAACCTTTAAATTCTTCAAATAATTTATTTTCTTCTAAAATAATACTACTATCTAAATTAGACATTCTTCTTAAAAGTCCTACATCATTCATATATATTTTAAAAGAGTCTAAATCTACATAAGCTTTTAATGGTACATCAGGTTTAGTAATATTATATACCTTTGTAATTAAATTAGCATCATTTAACCAATTAAGAGCACTTTCATACTCTCTTGCCCTTGCTCCTTCCTTCAAAGCTTTGTATACAAATTTTTTATTTTCTTTAGCAAGCCCTTTAGGAATATTGTTCCATATTATAGATATTTTATTCGCTTCACTATTAGTTGTGTGTTTAGAAAAGTCTGTTTCATAAGAATTTAAAATATTTCCTTGAAGATAATTAACTCTTTCTATATCTTTATCTTCAGTCCAAGATTTTACTACTTCTGGCATTCCTCCAATAATAAAATAAGTTTTTAGTTTTTCTTCTAATTCTATTCTAAATACATCGGGTATTTTTTCTGCTTTGGTGATACCTTTCATAAACTCTACTAAATTTTCTTTACCATCGGCGATAAGAAATTCACTAAAGGTCATAGGATACATATTTAGAAAATCTACTTTACCTACTGGAAAAGAAGTATGTGATAATCTTATTCCAAGAAGACTTCCTGCACAGACAATATGATATTCATTAGCTTCTTCATAAAAATATTTAAGAGAATTAAGAGCATCACTACATTCCTGTATTTCATCGAAAAATATTAACGTTTCCCCTGGTACTATTTTTTTACCGTGTACTAATATTAGCTGTTCTATAATTCTTTTAGGATCTTTACTATTTTTAAAAAGGCTTGCTAAGGACTCATCATGATCAAAGTTAAAATATGCAAGGTCAAGATACTCGTTCTTGGCAAATTCTTTCAATATATATGTTTTTCCTACCTGTCTTGCTCCTTTTAATATTAAGGGTTTTCTATTTTTATCATTCTTCCATTTAACTAATTTTTCCATAATAAAACGTTGCATATGTAACACCTCCTATATGTAGTATATACTATATTATAGCATTTAATCACACTTTTGCAACGTTTTTCAAACTTTTTATCACGCTTTTGCAAGCATTTTTGCTTAAATTATCACATTTTTGTAAAAATGTTTACTCTGACCAAATATCGCTAAATATTGTTTGTGGGCTTTCACATACAATATTTGATGGATGTCTACTATATCTTCCTTGTACACCTGATGCTCGTAAATTTGATGTAGCATAATTATTAATTGCGTCTGCTTTCTCTACTTCAGCTTGACATTGATTATAGCCTGCGTGTTGTACCGAATATGCCAGTAAATCAACTAGAACTATTAAAACAATTATAATAACAATAGATAAAATTGCTTTATAAATAAATACTGCATTCCACTCTTTCACATTCTCACCTCTAATTCAATATATCATATTGGTTATATAACCACAAAGAAAAGAAGTGTTATTTAACTTCTTTTACAAGTGGGTTTACAGTATGAAATCTTAATGGAAGTATTTCTTTTTTGATAATCTCTTCCATCTCTTCATCACTGATTAATCTTTTTATACTCATAAAACTTCACCCAATTATAGTTTTTACAAAATTTTACTTTTTATTCGAAGAAATAGGTAAGTGCTAAGACCAATAATAAAATACTTCCTATGATATTGGCGATTTTACCAAATTTTAAAGTTAAAAACTTACCTATATTAAGTCCTAAAAAAGTAAAAATAAAACTTGTTATTGCAAATATTGTCCCCGCTAAAATAATATTTTCATTATGAGTTCCTAATGCTATTCCTACTGAAAAACTATCTATACTAACACTAAAACCAAAGATAAAAGCATTAGCTAGACTTTTAAAATCTTTTTTCTCTTCATCTAGTTCTTTTATATTAAGTAACATTTCGATACTTAGAACAGTAAATATTATTCCTACTAAAATATCAGGATTACTTATTATATGATTTACAATAAATAGTCCCAATATACTTCCTAATAGTGGCATTATGAAGTGAAATATTCCTACTGTTATACTTAAAAAGTTTTTAATTTTATTTGATAGATTTAAAGTACCATAAACGATAGATAAAGAAAAGGCATCCATGCTTAGACCTATCGCCAATATTATTAACTCTAAAATATTCAAAGTAATCACCTATCAAATTTTATTCGGATAGGTAGATATTTATTATAGGTATTTATCTATCATTTCTTTAACAAATGATTTATACTCTACTTCATCAGTATTAGTTTCTTCCCCTTCCATTAGACATAGGGGAGGAAATAAAACACACCACCAGTTTTCACCATTACCACTTCCAAGTGTTACAACTAAAGATTCGTAATAACCTTCTTCATAGATAACTCCTTTATAGTTTTTTTCTGGGAAGTAATTAATTCCAAAATTAACTTTATAAGTTGTATTTATTTTATTAGTTAAAAGAGTTCTTTCTACTAGAGATTCAAAATGATTTTGATTTTCTTTTAAGATAGATCTTGTTTCATCAATTGAAGTACTATTCTTTAAAAGTGTATCTAACTCTTCTTCTAAAGCTTCTTTTACTATAGTTTTAGTTTCTTGGTCTTCTTTAGTATTAGACTCTGCTACTACTCTAAATCTAATCGCTTCATCAGGAATAATTATTTCATCACTTTCTTTATTTAAATTTGGTATAAATACTAAGATTAAACTTGCTAAGATTAAATATTTTTTCATATAAAAATATCACCCTTTCTACACTTAATT
>CALVIP010000021.1 GCA_944331715.1 uncultured Bacilli bacterium | reverse complement strand
TCTATATATGAAAATTTAGTACAATCAATTTATACCAAATTTTTCTTCATAAAATTTAGTATAAATTGCTAAACATTATAACACAAACTACTTAATTATATCTAGTAACATTGTTATAATCTTATCTATAATATGTTCTTTATTTAAAGCTCTGCTCTCTTTATTAACAGTCATCTTTTCTTTATAGAATTTATCATTATCTCTATCATAAATACAAATATAAACAGTATTATCATCACCACATGGATTATTAGGATCACTTCTGTTAAGTTTACCAGTTATTCCTATACCATAATTACTATTGGCAAAACTACTAATCGCTTTACTCATCTCTATTGCAGTTTCCATACTATAAACAGTGTATTTATCAATAACTTCTTTAGGTACACCCATCTTTACTTTATATTCATTAGAGTAAGTTACGGCACTAAATTTTAATATTTCACTAGCACCTTCACAATTAGTAATAACATTAACTACTCCACCACCAGTACAAGACTCCATTGTTGAAATTGTTTTTTGTCCTAATTGTAAAATATGTATAATTTCTTTAAAGTTCATAAACTCATCTCCTATATAAATTATTTTCTCTAATATATGAATAAACACTTTCATCTAAATAATCTTCTGCTCTTTTATTATTATATATCATTTCTCTAATTTTAGTAGAAGATATTTCATTTTCTTCTATTTCCGTAACAATAATATTATCTTTATAGTCTTTATATTTTTCTAATAAAGTATTAATATCATCAGCATTTCTTTTAATAACTAGCAATTTATTATTAGATAGAATATCTTCTCCTTTCTTCCATTTATCTATATAACTTAAATTATCAGTACCACAAATAAAGTATATCTCATCATCTTTATATTTATTTCTAAAGTAATTAAGAGTCTCATAAGTATAAACAACATGTTCTTTTAATTCATAATCACTAACTTCTAAATTATTATTATCACGACACATTAACTCTAACATCTCTAGTCTTACTTTATCACTTAAAAGATTATTTTTATACTTATATTTACTACCAGTTGGTACAAAGATAACTTTATCTACATAATGTTTTTTTATAAGTTCTATAGCAATTTTCTTATGCATTTTATGAGGGGGATTAAAACTACCTCCAAAGATACCTATTTTCATAAAGTTTTCTCACCTCTTAACTTTAATATTTTTTCTTTACCGTTTAATAAAGGAGTTAGAGACTCTTTATTATGTAGAGCATTAATTATCTGGGCAATGTTCATTGAACAATCTACTGTATGAAACCAAGGCTTATCTTTGTATTCTTTTGGTATATAAGAAAGATTAGTAGTATAAAGTTTATAAAAATAATTGTTTTCGTAAGCTTTAACAAATTCTTCTATTCCTTCTGTAAATAAAGAGAATGTGGCAATAAAATATACTTTTCTTGTTCCTTTTTCTTTTAGCATTTTGCCTACTTCTAACATAGATGAACCGGATGCAATCATATCATCTACTATTAATGCGTCATAGCCTTCTACTGTTGGTCCCATGTAAGTATGTTCAATGATAGGATTTTTTCCATTTACTACTTTGGTTAAATCACGTCTTTTATAGAATACTCCTACATTAGTATCTAACATTTCAGCAAAGTATCTAGCTCGCTCCATCGCACCCATATCAGGACTTATTACTAAAATATCTTCTAAATCTTCAGTTTGTAACAAATCTTCTAAGATAGTATTAGTAGGATAAAAGTTTTCAAATGGAAGATTAGGAATAGCATTAGAAACATTAGGGTCATGTGCATCAAAAGTAATTATATGATTGACTCCAAGGCGTTCTAACTCTTGTAAAGCAAGGGCACAGTCAAGTGATTCTCTTCCTTTTCTTTTATGCTGTCTTGCTTGATATAATAAAGGCATTATTAAGGTTATTTTCTCTTGATAACCAGATAAAGCAAGGATTGTTCTTTTTATATCCCCGAAATGTTCATCTGGACCCATATGATGAGTAAAACCATGCATATTATAACTAATATCATAATTACCAACATCAGAGATAATATAAATATCTTTATCTCTAACCGTATCTTCTATCTTTATTTTGCCTTCACCATTAGAGAATCTAGTGTTTTTAGCCGTTATCATATAATTAGTTTTTTCTCCTCTAATCAACTTTAAATCATTATTAACTTTTTCTCCTAACTCTTTAATATTCTCTAACACTATTAACTTTAAATTATTCATAACTGCCTCCTTTTTCTTATTAATATTTTATTAATAAGAAATTTTAAAAATAGTAACAGAATTATTTCTGTTATTAACATTATATTAATAAGATAATAATTTGTCAACCTTTTAAATAAAAACTAGAGATTTTTTATATTTTTTCTAGTTCCTTATTATTAACTGTTTAATTCTTCTATTAAGTTGTTTATCTCTTTTCTTCTTTTTGCATTTAATTCCTCCATAATAAATAATTTATCTGCACAGATGCCTACAACTCTAGCATAGAAGGAAAATTAATGCAAAAAGAAGATTTTGAAAATTCAGTTAAAAACAAGGGTCAATTTTATAAATTTGTCTAGAGAAAATTAAAAATTGACCTCTAAAAATAGGGTCAATTTACAAAATTCATACTTTTTTAAGAAATTTTTGTTCTAAGCTTTTTTAATATCTTTGTCTCCTTTCTACTCACTTGAACTTGGGAGATTCCAAGAGACTCAGCAGTTTCTTTTTGAGTCATATCTTGATAGTATCTTGAAGTAATTAGTTCTCTTTCACTTTCTTCAAGTCCATTAATCGCTTCTTTTAAGTCTAATACTCCTACATCATAACCTTTTTCAATAAGAGCGATTTTATTATATAAATTATAGTCATCATCTAGAAAACTATTATCTAGACTATAAGGAGTTGTAATAGCACTCATAACACTAACTACTTTTTCTTCACTTATTCCTAGCATATAAGATATTTCATAAGTAGTAGGTTCTCTTCCTAAGTTTTGGGATAAATACTCTCTTGTTTCTTTAATATCTTTACTGAGTTTATAAACATCACTTGGCATATGTAGTCCATAATCATTATTAATCATCTTCAAGACTTCTCCTTTTATCCAAAGATAAGCATAATCTGTAAAGTTAGTCTCTTTAGTGCTATCATACTTTTGTAAAGCAGTTTGGAGCCCTACCATTCCTGCTTGAAATAAATCATCATAATCACTTCTAAAATTATATTTACTAATAATACTTTTAACTAAAGGTATATACTCTAATGCTAATTCTTCTGTCATATTATCAGTCCTTTCTTGACCTAATAATAGATAATTCTTTTTTAATAAACAATACTTTCGACAGAAGTAGTTATTTATTTTAACCTACAATTTTCTTAAAAATAATGTCTTAAACAAAATACCAAATATTTCTCTTGTAAGAGACTTAGTTTTACCTTTATGAACTTTACTTTTAGGATAGTCATTACAATCAAAAGTAATATCTATATTTTCTTTAAAGTCTTGATACTTAATAGTTAAAATAGTTTTAGAACAAGTATTAGAATAATTAAACTCTAACTTACTAAGAGGAATAGTACTTTTCTTTATTATCTTGGATAAATCTAAGTAATTAGATAGTTTTATATCATCATATACTTCTATTGTCTCTTTTCGATAAAGATAATACTTATAAATAGTATCTGTTACTTTATATCCATCATGAATTAAGGTATCAGTTAGACTCTCATCCTTATAGCATTTATAATATTTCTTACGATAACGATATAACTTTTCTTTAGAAATAACTTCTATATAAAATTTATCTTCTAGATTAGATGTCTTTAAAAGCTTTTTATCATAAATAGTCTTAGTTAAATGATTTATTAACTTAAGTTTTATCTTACTATAGCCCTTTTTAGTTATAGTTATTTTATCTTTAATATAATTAGAGTTTTCTATTATAAAGCTTCCTTTTCTATCTCCTTGATTTAAAAAGCAAGTCAGTTCTAACTCTAAAAACTCAGGACTATATCTTTTAGATAACTTAATATTGTAGTTATTACCTTCATAGATAGTTTTATCTTTATACTTTAAAGTTATCTTTGTAATTAAAAGATTATCTATATTACTAATAGTTAAGTTATCTATTTTCTTTAACTCTTTATAATAATAGATAGTTTTAATATCTTCATCTAGTCTTTTATCATTAAGTTTTTCTTTACTATAGTTAGTATATTCTCCATAAGTTACTTCATTACTCTTAAGAGGATATTCAAGATTACATTTTTCTAAATATTTAAACTCTTTATCTATCTTTTCTTGTTTGTAGTAAGTAACTTTTTCTATTTTTTCATTATCCTTAGCTTGATAAGAAGCATTAACTTCTCCTACCTTTAGATAAGGAGTAACAACAGTCTTTGCCGAGACATTATTCCACCAAAAAAATAATAATAGTATTAAGAGTATCTTCATAATTAGTACCTCCTACTATTATTATTTACTATTTCTAATCTTTTGCTTTAAAAATTAAGGTAAAGACAAAGGTAAAGATAATCGCTGCAGTTATTCCGGCGGCAGTAAGATCAAAGACACCCATTAATAATCCTATTATGCCATGAGATTCAGCGGCAAGTAAGGCTCCATGAATTAGAGAGTGACCAAAACTTGTAATAGGAAGTAAGGCTCCTCCTCCTACTTTGGCAATAAAGAAGTCATAGATAGAAAAAGCATCAAGGGCTGAACCTACACATACAAAGATAGCGGTTATATGACCTGGAGTTAGTTTAGTATTATCTAGTATTAACTCTGCGATTAAACAAACTATTCCACAGAATAAGAATGAATTAATAAAGTACATTATATCGCCTCCAAACATATTAAATTGGCAATTGATAAGATATTTTCTTTTTGATAAAGCATTATTGGGGAAAATAAGGCTCCTGTTGCGATTAGTAAGACTTTCTTATATTTGTTATTCATAAGGTCTTTTATAATAGTACTATAATTAACTAAAGCAGAACATACAGGGCCACTTCCTCCTGCCATTACTTCTTTTTGTTCTTCTAAATCATAGAGCATTGTTCCACAATCATTATAGTTTTTAGATAAATCTATATTATATTCATTAAGCATTAAGTCTTTTAATATTTCTTTACCATATTTACCTAAGTCACCTGTAAGTATTAAATCATAATCACTTGGCTTAGTATTAGTTTCTGTTAAGTACTTATAAAGAGTATCTGCTGCTGCTCCTGCCATAGCTGCTCCCATATTAAAGGCATCTTTTTGATTAAAATCTACTATTGTTCCAATAAGTCCATTAACAACTCTTATTTTACTAGGTTTATTAGATAAAAGTGCACTAGCACCTCCAGTTGCTGTAAAGGTTGCAGTCATAGGTTTAGGAGAACCATATTCTGTAGGATTTCTAAATTGTTTTTCACTTGACATATTATGAGATGAACAAGATATTAAAGCATTATTTACTTTACCACTATCGATAAAAGTTGCTCCTATTAATAAGCCTTCTATACTAGTAGCACATGCTGTATAAATACCAAGAAAAGGACTTTTTAGATTTAAGGCTCCATAGCATGATGATGTTATTTGATTTAAGAGATCACCTGCTATTACTAAGTCTATATCTTTAGAAGTTAGTTTAGTCTTTTTTAGTAGTATCTTTATACTATCTTCAAGTAATCTTATTTCAGCTTTCTCAAAAGAATTTTCTTTACAATATAAATCATCAGTATATTTCTTATCAAAGTTTTTTGATAGTGGTCCTTTCGCTTCATAAGGACCACAAACTGTACTTGCATTATCTAAGTATACATTTCTAAAATTTAGTATCATGATAAAACCTCCCATAAATATCTAATAAGTCCAAAGAACCAGGCGGATACTACTCCATAGAAGATAACTGATCCTGCTAGTTTAAAGACATTACTACCAACACCAAAGATAGGTCCTTCATTTTTATAATCTAGAGCGGCACTAGTCATAGAATGAGCGAAACCTGTTATAGGGATAAGTAGCCCTGCTTTTGCTTTTGCTACTAACTTATCAAAGAAGCCTAGGGCAGTAAAAAGAGATGCAAAGAAGATATAAGTTATAATCATATAAGTAGAAGCATCATTACGTGATACACCAAATAACATTATATAAATTCTAATTAAAGCTTCTCCAAATAATCCCATAAGACCTCCTACGAGAAAGGCAATTAAAGCATATTTAACTTTATTTTCTTTAGGAGTATGTTTCTTTACTAAAGCATCATATTTTTTATTAGTCATATTATTATCACCTAATTATATAGTGACCTAAAAAAATATAATTATACAAAAAAGAAGAGAAAGTTTAATCTCTTCTAACTAACATACTAACTATTAATCTTTTTTACAATAATAATATACTCTGTTTTTATTTCAAAATAAATGGATTAGATTCACTTCCACTACCTGATTTAATCATAACATTATTATTTAACATAATAGTTGGTCTTACTTTTTTATATCCTGATGCTGTATTTTCATCTAAATAACCACTACTTTTAACTATATAAGCTTCATAATTATTAAGTGAATTACCTGTTACTAGCCACCATTCTGTACCACTTAATTTTAAATAATTATAATTCTGACAACTTCTATCAATAGTTGTTTTACAATTAACATCTAATGAAGCATTTAAATAATCACTTGCAGTTAGTAATCCTATCATTTGATTTTCTAAAATATCAGAACATTCTAAACTATTATTATTGGTTGTATCTGTTGGTGTTCTCTTACCTATACATAAATTAAATGGTGTTAATTTTGTTTTATCATTATTACTTAATAAACTATAATCTAATTTATTATTATAAAGATCATCTAAATATTCATTCATTCTACTAACTCTATAGTCATTAAAACCACTATTAAATCTTTTATCTTGGTTATATCTATCATCATAATCTGAAGAACTTGTTGATTCTACTTCATTTAATATTAATAGAAGCTTGTTATCAGATGTTACTTTAACTATTCTAAATAATGCATTATCTAACTGGACATAATTATTAACATCATCACCACGGTATACTTTTTCTCCATTCATATCATATAAACCGTTACTACTTGCAACAATACCTTGTTCTAGTACGGCTTTATACAATTCTTTAGTAGTATAATTATTTCCACAGTCTAAATATGGTGTATAAACTATATTATCTCCTACTTTAGTAACTTCTACTCTACCACTACAGCTTTCTCCTTCTCTAAGTTCACTTAATGGTTTCATATAACCTGCTTCTGCTAAAGTACTCGCTCTTACAGTAATAGTTTCTCCTTCTTCTTGTGGTAAAAGACCACTTTGAACATCATAGTACTCTATCGCAGCATTTTGTAAATCTTCTTCAATCTCTTCATAAGTTTTATTACCACTATTAAATAAAGATATTATCAAGATGATAATTAAAAACAATACTAAAATACTTACTACTATTAGCATCATTCTCATTAATTTCTTTTTCATTTCTTTATTATCTTTTACTGGTTTAGAAGTTTGTGGTTGAATGTTATTAGTATTACTAATTACTTCTTTACCTTTATTTTCATTCATAATAAACACACTCACTTTCAAGTTAAGTAAATTGTAGCATTATTTTACAAATATTTCAATTAGTAGTATTTGATTCTAAAGATTTTAGTGTCTCATATCCCATTTTATTTATAACTTTATTCTTTTCTTTTAAATGTTTTATCTGATTTTTTAAGCATAAAATAATGGCTTTATCAATGTTTTGATAAGCGAGTAGTCTTTCTTCTTCAATGCCGGGATAATCTTTTCCTTTTTCTATTTTATCGGCTAAATAAACAATCTTTGCAAGTATATCCATATTAGGATAACCTGTTGTATGATATCTAATAGCAAGAACCATATCTTCTGTAAAGTTATATTTTTCTTTAACTAGGATAGATGCGGTAAAACCATGAATCATATTTTTATTTTCAGGATTTAATAACTCTTTAGGTAAATTATATTTCTTTATAAAATCTTCATTTTCCTTATCTCTTAACTCTTTACACATATCATGAGTTAAGCCACAAAGCATACACTTTTCTATATCTGCTTTGTAATGTTCTGCTAGTCTTTTCGCTTCTTCCATTACTCTTATTGAATGATTATATCTATAATCAGATAAATTACTTCTTACATCTTTTTTTATTTCTTCTATATTCCACATACTATCACTTCAATAATATTATGCCATATTTATCTCTTTAGGTAAAGTAACTATTACTCTTGTTCCTTCTCCTTTTACTGAATTATACACAATATTTCCCCCGTGTTGCTCTATTATCTCTTTAGAAAGACTTACCCCTAGTCCACTACCTTTCTTTTTAGTTGTAAAAAACATTTCACTAACACTATTTAGAGTATCTTTATCCATACCTACTCCATTATCTTCAATTATTATTTTCATAAAATTATTATCACTTTCTAAACTTATTTTTATTTTATTTTCTTTTTTACTACTATCTTTCGCTTCAATAGCATTTTTTAAAAGATTAATAAAGACTTGTTTTAATCTATTATAGTCTGCCTCTATATAAATATCTTCATCTGGTAAATTGAACTTTGACTTAATACCATTTTTCTTAAATAAATCTTTTAAATAGTCTTCTAAATCTTCTAATAACATAACTAAATCCATCTCTTCTTTTTCTATCTTTATCTTAGTATAATCCAAGAAGTCATCCATAAGAATTAAAGTTCTTGTTATTTCATCTTTAATAATAGGAATATATTTCCTTACTTTTTTCTTATCATTAACATCTATCATATCTAAGTAACCTTTACAAACTGCGATAGGATTCTTTATTTCATGAGTTACTTTAAATAAAGAACGTCTTAATTCTTTTTCTTTTTCAATATTTTGTAAATCATTATGTAACTCTACTATTGTTTCTCCTTTAGCGAATATAGATATGATTATATTAGTTACAAAGTAAAGAGTTATTATAATAGTAAAGATATAAAATAAGTTTGATAAATAGGTCTTTTCTGGACTAATAAACCAGAATACAGCAAGAGATAGCATAAAACTCTTAATAATAATAAAATAGTTAACAACACTAATAGGCTTTAGTTTTCTTCTTACTAGTAGAGAATATACTATTAAATAACTACTATATTCTAAGGCTAGGAATAAAGGATTAATGCCTAAGAATAGAGTCTCATAAATAATTAATATTAATGATATAAAGACTGCTAAAGACATTTTTCTTTTGTAATAACAGATAAGTAATGGAATATCAAAGAGAATAATAGGATAATCATTATAACAAGAAGTTCCATATCTTAAGACAAAATATAATGATGAAATGACTGTTATTTCAAAGCCTAAGTCCTTTTCTTCTATAGATAGATTCTTTTTATAGATTGTATATAATAGGTACAATGCTAATGGACAAAGTAGTAAAATAATACTTTCAATTATAACTTCAATATACGACATATTTCTCCCTCTTTCTAAAATAAGTATATGTCATAGTTTTGTAGAAATTTGTCGAAAAATGGAAAGAAAAAGAAAAAATAGAGTTTATTTGGCTCTATTTTTCTTTTTGTATTATAAGTTGTTTAATTTCTTCTTCCTCAACAGGATTATTATTTAAAGCATCAACAAAATCAAAAAATTTATAATCATCAGTAAATTTACTTTCATATAAACTTAAAGGTGATACTTGAGTCTCTTTGACATTCATCATAATCTGCATATTATGAAGTATTTCTAAAGCGTTCTTTTGTTTAAGTGTTCCATCAATTAATATTTTATACATTGTTTCTACTTGGGATTTTTCTTTTAAACTTGTTATAAAATCTATTATTTTATAAGCATCTTCTCTTATTATAAATAAGTGATTATTTGTTAACTTATAGCCCCACTTTGATTGTATATCGCCATAAGATTCAGTGATTGCCTCTATTATTTTATCAATATTAGGGATTTCCATAGTCTCTTTAGTTATTGCAAGGGCGCCATAAAAGCTTTGGCACTCTCCTTTAGCTCTTGTAACAGGCAACATCAATTTTTCTGGTGTTTCTGTTAATGGTGCTAATTTTTGTAAAGCAGTCAACCCATCAGAAGATTGAAAAGCTTCTTTAGCATTTGTAAGAAGACTTATTGAAGGTATTAGATTTTCTAATGCTATGATTTCATCATTTTGTAAAGCTTCATATCCACATTTAGCTTGAATTTCTCCTTTCGCTTTAGCGATTAAATCTACTAACTTTGCAGCATCAGGCCTTATATATACTCTTTCAAGCATAATAGCTAAAGCAGCATAGTTAGCTTGGTTTTCTCCAGATGATTTAACAATTGACTTAATTATTTCTAAAAGATTAGGCATTTCAACTACTTTCTTGCATATAGTTGCAAAGCAAGCTTCTCTAGCTTGATATCCATAATTAGCCATTGCTACTTGATTTACTATATCTTTTGCATCAGGTCTTTCTAATACCCTAATAGCTATTTCACATGCATTTATAGCCTGAACTTCACCACTACTTTTTGTAATACTCTTAATTATATCAAAAGAATTAGGACTAAATATAACCTTTCTAATTGTACCTAAAACACTTGCATATTTAGCTTGATATTCTTCTTCTCCACTAATGACAATACTTATTAATTCTATTAATTTTTCTAATGGTAATTCTAAAGCATCTTTATTACCTGCAACTAAACAACCATATTTCATTTGAAAATCATTTAAATCATTATCACTAAAAAAAGAGATTATTTCATTCTTATATTCATTTTTTTCACCAGTAAAACCTTCACTGGAGTATAAATATATTAATGGAATTCTTTTATTGGCTGATGTTTTCATAATACCGTTAAGGACTTCTTCATTCTGCGATAATAAAATATCAAAATTAATATCACTAATATTAAGAATATCTTTTTTTATACAGTCTTTGATAAATTGTAATAACTCAATCATAAACCCACCCACTTTTTTGCCTATTATTATATACACAAGTTTTTTAAATGTAAAGAAAAAAATAGAGCTTAGCCCTATTTTAGTTCATCAATATATTTTTTTAATTGTTTAGATTCAGGTCCTAAGATAATCTTTAATTGATTATTAATCTCAACTATACCTTTAGCACCTAATTTCTGGATTGATTCTTTATCAACTTTAGAAGTATCTTTTAGTGTTACGATAAACCTAGATAGTTTAGATTCTGTACTGATAATATTATCTTTTCCACCAAGATACTCTACTAGTTTATTTAAATCAATATTAGCATCTTTCTTATTAGCTTTTAGTACTGCTAGTAATATTATTAATATTACGGCAATAATTATAATATACTGAATATCTAATAAATTCATCTTTATATCACCTATTAACAATTATACTCTATTAGTAAAAAAAATAAAAGTGGAAATTATCAAGAATAGTATCATAAACTAATAATAGAAGTTATAGGTTATTAACTACACAAAAATTTATTAGTCTCATAACCTATATTAGATAATAGATAAGAGGTGGTGTAAACAGTGAAAGAAAAGAAAGATACTTGTTGTTTAGGTAAATTATTAAAGGTTATTGATATATTACAAAGAAATGCCGGAGGTAGTGATTGTTTTGATGAGTCTTGTACTAGACCTTATTTAGGAAGTAGTCCTAATATTATTTGTTTTAATACAAGACCAGTTACTTTCTATACTAGATTTGGTAATATCTTCAGTACTACTTATACAATAGATGGTAATACTAATACTTCATCTGTTTTTAGAGTGGAGTCTGTTGATGATTGCTGTGTTAAATGTCGTGTATTAAGACCTAATCCTGATACTAGTGATTCTAATAGAACATACCTATCTACAAATGATTTTATAACTATTAATTTAGATTGTATCTGTGTTGTTAGTTGTTTGGATGATATTATTATTGATAATTTATAAAAGGAGGATAATTTATGTGTGATGATAAAAGTTGCTTAACTTCCATCTTAGAGACTATTCTTTGCTTACAAAATTCTAAAGATGATTCTTGCGAAGTCCTAGGATGTGATAAGCCTTATTTAGGTCCTACTCCTAGTTTAGTGTGCTATAACACAAGACCAATAAATTTATATAACTGTACTACAGGATGTCGTTGGAGTTTTCCTTATACTCTTGATTCAGTTAATGGAACTTCTTCTATCTTTAGACTAGAAAATTTAGAGGGTAATTGTTGTACTTGTAGAGTGTTAGCACAAAATCCTGATACTAGTAGTAGTGAGCCTTATGTTTTAACTAGTACATTCTTTACTATTAATTTAGATTGTGTTTCTGCTATTAAATGTTTACCTGATGTCTTAGTTAGTGGTGTATAAAAAATAAAGTCCATCTTTAGTCCGATGGGCTTTTTATTTCTAATTTAGTAATTGTTGATATGGGAATTACTTCATTATCTAATGTTATGATAGAATCATTTTTCTTTAAGGCAAGATAGGTATTAACTGTTTTATTAGAGAAAGTAATTTCTACAGGGATATTAAAAGCATAACCTTTAGTTCTAAAAATTTTATTTATTTTTTCTTCTATTGATAAGTTATTATCAATATTTTTTTTAACTTCGTTAGGTTTTATTTTATTATTTCCTTTATCATAGAAATATTTTTGATTAGTATCTCTTATATTATTACTCACTTTAAAAATGGGTGGTAATTGTTTCATAGTTTTCCCTCCTATTACATTTTATGTATTTTATATAATAAAATGTACTTTTTTTTGATATAATAGTAATGACTTGATATGAAAGGACGTGGTGTTTTGAAGAGAAGACAAAAAATTGATTTAACTATTGTTATACCTATTGTTTTGTTTTTTATTATAAGTATTACTACTATATATAGTGCGATGACTTATCTTTCTCCTGATAATGGGAATTTAGCTTTAAAACAAGCGATATGGTATTTAGTAGGAGTTATTATAATTGTAATTCTTTTTAAGCTTAAAAATGATTATTTGTATAGGAATGCTTGGCTTTTATATATTATAGGAAATATCTTATTAGTATCACTACTACTCTTTGCTCCTGAGATTAATAATAGTAAGTGTTGGTTTGTTATTCCTTATATAGGTAGTTTTCAACCTAGTGAGTTTATGAAAATTTTTATTATGTTAGTACTTGCTGTTATGATTTCTAATTTTAGGGAGACAACTGATCATCCTAGTATTAAAGAAGAGTTTATATTTATTTTAAAGACTTTACTAGTTGTTTTAATTCCTAGTGTTTTAACATTTTTAGAGCCTGATACTGGTGCTGTTATGATTTACTTTATAATTTATTTCTGTATGATGTTTACATCAGGAATTAGGCTTAGATGGTTTGTTATTTTAGGAGTTATAATTGCTGTAGTTCTTGGTTTAGTACTTGGATGTTATTTCTTAAATGAAGATTTATTTGTAAGTATCTTTGGTACTGATTTGTATTATAGATTTGATAGGATTTTAGATTGGCAAAATGGTAGTGGATTACAGTTAGAAAATGCTTTAGCAGCGATTGGTTCTGCAGGAGTATTTGGACATGGATTTAATCAGACACCAATATATTTTCCAGAGTCTGGAACTGACTTTATCTTTGCTGTTTATGCTTCTAACTTTGGACTTTTAGGAGCGATAGTTTTAATTGCAATAATTATTTTCTTTGATACAAGATTAATTAATATGGCTACTAAAAGAATAGCATCACGTGATAAATTTGTTTTAGCAGGTATTATTGGTATGCTTGTATTCCAACAGGTACAAAATATTGGTATGACTTTAGGACTCTTACCTATTACAGGAATTACTTTACCATTTATTAGTTATGGTGGTAGTAGTTTATTATCATATTTAATATTAGTTGGTATTGTCTTAAATATAAGTAATGAAAAAGAAAGAGAATATAATGTTTAAAAAAATCAGGTGATTATAAACCTGACTTTTTTATTATCTTACTACATTATTAATATCTATTTTTACATGTTTACTATTCTTATATACATAAGAACATATATCTATAATTTATTTTTATCTTCTAATGTTTTAAATCCATTGCGACTCCATAACCACAAAGGAGTATGAATATCAATTGGTTTATACTTAGTTCCTTTAAATAGTTCATCCCATCTTTCAATAACTATCTCTTGAACGTTGCTTTTTTCTAACTCTTCTTCATTAATAAGCCCTAATTTATATGTCGACTTAATTACATGAGTATCAGGTGCTACTGTAAGAGCTTCTATATTTTTATAATTTCTATCAGTATATTGCCATATTACATATAGCCAATAATTACAAATCTTTGTTCCGCACAAATATGGAAATAATGATTTATTTTCTTTTTGAATATAGTGTTTAATTTTAACTACATCATTATCAAATCTATCAAATAATTTTCTAATATCTCCATCAAATAAAGTCACAAATGTTTTACATAACTTAATCCATATTTCTGTCTGTTTATTTTTTTGAAGAGCTACTTTATATTTAACTAAAGCTTGTTGAACCTCTTCAAAAGTATGATTTAAAACTTCTTTAGGATTAAATACAAAATTTGTTTCTTTATCCTTATATGTTTTGTTTGCATTTTCCCAAAGGGTATAAGAATTTCTTTGATAGTTTAAAGCCATGGGAAGAGTAAAATAAAGATAGTTTTCTAGAGAGCTTTTATCTAAATGAGGATTTTCATCTTCAGGCATTAATTCACCACCGAGATCTCCTTCTTTCCACATTTTTTGCAGTATATTAACTTTTCTTAAAATATCATTTCTATCCATTCTCTATCACCATATAATATTACTTCTCTAGCACTTCCTCATATACTTCTTTTAACTGTTTGCCTACGGTTTTAATATCACAAGATTCAGCTATCTTTCTAGCTCCTTTACTTACACTTTTTAACTCTCCATTTAAAAACATTTTTATCTTCTTTTCAAATTCATTGACATCTTTTGCTTTATAAACATTAACTCCATCTGTTAGATAATTAAATATTGGGATATCTCTTATTATAGTATTAGTTTCCATTGCACAGGCTTCAATGATTGGTATACCTTCAGTCTCTTCAAACGTTGGGAATAAATATAAGTCACAGCCTCCTAGGGCTTCTCTTATCATTTCTTGAGGAACGTGTCCTGGGAACTTAATGTTAGGTAAGTCTTTTGATTCTTTTAATGCTTTTTTTACATCACTAGTCGCTGCAGCGATAGGACTTGAACCGAACCAAATAAATTTATATTCAGGTAAACGTTTGGCAAGTTCTACAAAGTCAACTATTCCTTTTCTTCTACTATATATACCAATACCTACTATTACTTTATCATCTTTCTTATAATCATATCTTTTACGAAATGTTTCTTTATAAGATTTATCAGGCTTAAAGAAATCTAATTCTAAGCCATTAGATATAGCGACTATCTTTTTGTTTTCTAATCCTTTATAATGCTCTAAGATATTTTTAGAATATTCTGTAGGTGTTACAATAATATCTCCATAGCGATAACACTTAATAATCCACCATTTAAATAACTTACTTGTTAAATGTCCAAAGATAAAACCATCACGATAATCTTCTTCTGTTGAATGAGCATGATATACGATTTTTATACCTTTCTTCTTTAATTTCCTTGCAAGAAAATATGACTTAAAAAAATAAGTATTGATATGAGCGATATCATAAGTATCATTTATATCAGTAGTATAAGTAATATTTTCTAATTCTAAAGCTTTCATTTGATGCTGAATAGCTTTACCTAAACCACTTACTCCTATTACTTTTAATC
>CALVIP010000020.1 GCA_944331715.1 uncultured Bacilli bacterium | reverse complement strand
TATTACCATAAATATTACTTTCTAGCAAGTAGCTTTAATAATCTAAAACTATTGACTGGTCTATATAAAAGAAATAAGAAGGTAGTCATTATAATACTAGTAAATAAAAGAAAATTAATAGTAGTAATATTTTGATATAGTATTAAATTTAAAACTGTAAGCATAAAGAAAGCAATTAGTAAAATAAAATATTTAATTCTAAATGTTCTATTCTTCTTATACATTTCCTTTAATTTATCGGGTTTTAAACACTTTATTTTAAAAGAATCTCTGTAAACCATTATAAAACAACATTTTCTTTGTCAAATATTAATTATTTTTTTTGCGTACAATATTCGTGCTTTTTTATATTTTTTTCTACTAAGTTTTATAAATTTTTTTACATATTATACTTTGATTTTTCTAATGTAAATTTTTTTGTTTTTTTACAAAAGCCTTTATTATCAACAAAAAATATGGTATCTTTATATTGTAATGAATATAAAAAATCAAAATTGTACGCAGTTTTTAAAATTAATTTTTTCTCTCTAATGCCTTTAAATATAAAGGGTTAGAGAGTTTTTATATACTCAAAGTGTTTAAAACCGGATATTACCATAAATATTACTTTCTAGCAAGTAGCTTTAATAATCTAAAACTATTGACTGGTCTATATAAAAGAAATAAGAAGGTAGTCATTATAATACTAGTAAATAAAAGAAAATTAATAGTAGTAATATTTTGATATAGTATTAAATTTAAAACTGTAAGCATAAAGAAAGCAATTAGTAAAATAAAATATTTAATTCTAAATGTTCTATTCTTCTTATACATTTCCTTTAATTAATCTAAAGTTACTTTCTTCCCTTTTTTATTAAAAATATCTTTAATAGTAGAGTTTGCAATAAGAGTTATAACTATACCAAAGATAATACCAACTAATACTATAAATAGATATGAATATGGTAAATAGTAACTAAAACAAGCGTAAGCAAGATAGAAGATAAAACCTATGATAATACCAATTACTCCAACTATATTACAATTATTATTTTTATTATTACTAATATAAACTAACTTATCATTAAAATTATAGTAGTAATTTACATTCTTCTTAGCATCTTTATATACTAATACATAATTCATTAGTTATCATCCCTTTTTATTTTTCTATTATTAAGTAAGATATATTGTCTTTCTTTAGGAGTATAATCTTTTTCTTTCTCTAAGAGATTATTAATTTGAAGAATAATATTAACCATTTGCGTATTATTAGAATTATCAAGAGAAATATTTCCAAACTGATAAATTAAATCAAATACATTACCAGTATATTCTTCTTCTTCACTACTATCATTTACATTAAATAATGCCTTATTACTAGTCACATCAAAAGCTAACTCTTTATAATTATCAGGTAGTATTCGCATATTTTCATATATATCATTAACTATATATAGCTTTAATTGTTTATAATAATCAGAATGAATAAATTGTAAGTTAAGAATAGTATTATCTATATATTCTTTTATGGCTTTAACATCTAAACCATATTGATATTCTCCTATATCAGCACTTACTATTTCTTTATTTATAAAGTATAGTCTAAAGCTTTGAATAATATATTTATCATTAGTTCTTATATTATTAATATACGATAAGATAAAACTGTTATTATTAATAGTTAACCTCATATCTTCTCCTAAGAGACTCTTACTATCTGAATTTTCTATAAAAATATCATTATTAACTATTCTAATAGATATTCCATTACTTAAATCAAAGCTATATTCATTACATTCTATAATTTTAGATGTATAACTATCTTTAAGATAAGACTTTAAAATTTTACTTACTACAATATTATTTTCTACTAAATTACATCTGTCTTTTATTAATTGTACTAAATCTGTTTTCATATCTATTTTCCTTCTTTCTTTATTTTTTCTTTTAATTCATATAAGAAGTTTAAAGCATTAATAGGTGTCATATTTAAAGGATCACACTCTTTAACCATCTCTTCTATTTCATTAACCCTCTCTTCAACTTTCACTTCTTCTTCATCAAGACTAAATAGACTAGTCTGAGTAAACTCTCTTTCTTTAACCCCTTCACTTTCATAGACATTAAGTATCTCTTCAGCTCGCTTAATTAATGATGATGGTAAGTGTGCAAGAGAAGCTACATTAAGTCCATAACTCTTATCTACAGCACCTAGCTTTATCTTATGTAAGAAAGTGAGTTTTCCATCTTCCTCAACAGCAGAGACATGAACATTTTGTAAATGTTTTAAACTATTAGATAGACTAGTAAGTTCATGATAATGAGTAGAAAACATTGTCTTCGCTCCTATCTTATCATGAATATATTCAAGTATCGCTTGAGCAAGACTCATTCCGTCATATGTAGCAGTTCCACGACCTAATTCATCAAATAAAATTAAACTATTTCTTGTTGCATTTTCTAAAGCAAGATTAGCTTCTTTCATCTCTACCATAAATGTAGATTCCCCACTTACTAAATCATCACTTGCCCCTATTCTTGTAAAGATCTTATCAAATATAGGCATAGAGCAACTCTTAGCAGGTACAAAACAACCTATCTGAGCCATTATAACAGTAATTGCAAACTGTCTCATATAAGTAGATTTACCAGCCATATTAGGTCCTGTTATTAAAAGTATACTTGTATCTTCATCCATGATTATATCGTTTGAAACATATTTTTTATCATCACTAGCCATAACTTCTTCTATAACAGGATGACGTGATGCGATTATTTTAACTGAATGGTTATCTGTAATAGTAGGTCTTACAAAGTTATACATATCAGAAACAGTAGAAAATGCTTGTAACATATCAACTTCGGCAATTATACCTGCTGTTTTTTGTAAAGGATGAATATACCTTTTAATAGTCTCTCTTATCTTCATAAATAAATCATATTCTAAGTTAATAATCTTTTCTTCTGCCCCTAAGATAATATTTTCTTTCTCTTTAAGTAAAGGAGTAATAAATCTTTCACAATTAGATAAAGTTTGTTTTCTCTCATAACCATATTCATCTTTTAACTCTTTAACCTGTCCCTTACTAACTTCTATATAATAACCAAAGACTTTATTAAACCCTACTTTTAAGTTCTTAATACCAGTTCTTTCCTTTTCTTTTTGTTCAAGTTCTAAGATAAAGTCTTTAGAACCACTAGATACTTTTCTTAATTCATCTAACTCAACGTTATATCCATCTTTAATAAGATGCCCTTCTCTTAAAGTAATAGGAGGATCTTCTACTATACTTTTATCAAGTAAACTAAACACTTCAGGAAAGTCCTCTATTTCTTTATAATAGTTTAACTCTTTTAAGATTCTCTTAATCTTTGGTAATACCCTTAAACTATTCTTAAGTTGTAATAAATCTCTAGCATTTAAATTACCATAAGTAATTCTACTAGCAAGTCTTTCTAAGTCATAAACTTCATTTAAATTATTTTTTAAATCATCTCTTAAAATAAATTCTACTCTTAACTTATCTACAAAGTCATATCGCCTTTCTATTTCTTTTTTATTAGTTAAAGGACTCTCTATATTTTGTTTTAAAAGTCTACTACCCATAGCAGTCTTATTCTTATCCAAAAGCCACAAAAGACTATAAGTTCTCTCTCTTAATCTAACAGTCTCAGTAAGTTCAAGATTTCTTTTCGTATTATTATCAATCAATAAGTGCTCTTTAGTATTTTCTACCTTCGCTTCTGTTAAATGCGATAAATCACCTTTTTTAGTATTTGTAAGATATGCAAGTAAATGTTTAATACCAGTTTCTTCTCTAACATCTTTTAAGTTTTTATAAACATAACTATATTCACTACCACTATATAATTCATCATAGATAGTAACATTTAAATGATATGTAGTTCTAAGTATATTAACAAACTCTCTATCTATTTTATTATTAACGATTATTTCACTAAATTCATGTCTTAATACTTCTCTAAGTAGTGAATCCTTATCTCCATTTTCTAATAAAACATAAACTTCTCCAGTAGATACATCAGAGTATGATAAAACATAACAGTATTCTAAATCATAGATAGATGCGATAAAGTTATTATCTTTAGCATTAATAGATGAATCTAATCTTGTACCTTTAGTAACTACTTGTATAACATCTCTTTTTACCATATCTTTAGTAGTCTTAGGATCTTCTAACTGTTCTACTATCGCTACTTTATAACCTTTATCTATTAGTTTATCTAAATATCCTTCATAAGCTTTAAAAGGTACACCACACATAGGAACTCTCTCATCAAGTCCTGCATTTCTACCTGTTAGTGTTAATTCAAGCTCATGGGAAGCAGTAACAGCATCTTCAAAGAACATCTCATAAAAGTCCCCAAGCCTAAAAAAGATAATAGTATCTTCATAATTATCTTTTATCTCTAAATATTGTCTCATCATAGGACTTAATTTATCTCTATCTACTTCACTACGTTTCAAGTTATCACTACCTTTTCATCATTTTAAGAAGTCTTTTATTTATTTCAGGATCAGCAGTTTCATACCTAGCAAACATATAATGATTTCCCATATAATAACCACTATTTTTTAAATATTCCAAATTAGTTAAATTATAATAAGCCTTAATTAAAGCATCTTTTTCTCTTTCTACTTTTCTTCTTTGATGTTCATTTTTAACTTCCATGTTATTTAATCTATCATATATTTCATTAACTCTGACCCCACTTTGTAATTCTATCTCATAAAAAGCTGCATCAATAGAAAATAATAATAAATCTTTATTTCTAGAATCACTATTTAAAATTCTTTGTTGTTGAGTTAACAATTTTGTCTTTAGATGAGTTTTTTTCCACCCTGGAAGACAACTGCATCTTCTTTCGTCATAAGTATAGTCGCCACTATCTATTCTTTTGGCAAGGTCAATATCGTATATCATACCGTCTATAACTAAAGGTGAGGCTTTTCTTTCATATTTAAAATTCTCTTTTAAATATAATACTTTTATTAAAGGTATATCATCACTACTATAATCAGTAGGATTATATTCACATACTGAAGTTATACTATCACTTAAAAGCATATTTTCTTCTTTGCTTAAATCACTACTATCTTCACCATTAATTGCATCAACTAAATAAGTATCATTACTAACAAAGAAATGGAATTTATCTTTAGAAAAAGGAAAAGCTTCACTTTCTATAAAATCTTTATATAACTTATTAAGACCTTTCTCTAACTCTTCAATCTTCTTTTGATTTAATTTATATCTAACATAATCATTATTACAATTAATTTTATTAAATATAACTTGTCTTTCTTCATCTAAACTATTATAAAACTCTAATGTTTCTTTTAATTTAGTATCTTGCAAAAGTTCATTTATTTTATCCTCAGCCTCTTCTATTCTATCTTTTATACCTATATAATTATCATAAAAATATCTAAATTCATCTTTATTGTACTGCATAATCTTACTCCTACTACATTTGCCTCATTCTAATTAATCTTTTATTTATCTCAGGATTAGCCGTCTCAAAAGTTGCATAACAAATATCATTGTCATTATCAAAATATTCACTTTGTTTTCTAAATTCAATATTTGTTAAATTATAATATGCTTCAACTAGAGCATCTTTAAAGTAATCTTTTTCTGATTCACTCATATTACTCTCTTCTATCTCTTTTAAAATAGTAGTTACTCTCTTCCCATCTAATAAAGATACTTCATATTTAGCTGCTTCAATAGAATATAAAAGTAAATATTTAAAGCCACTATCACTGTTTTTAATTTCTAACTCAGTACTTGCAATAGAATCTTTTAATTTTTTAATAAAAGGACGTCTATTATCTCTATAAGTTAAATATTTTTTATCCCAGTTATGGATTGCTTTAACTTTATGTAAAATAATATATTCTATAATACCATTAATATCACTGTCTTTGGAATCATCATCTTTTATTTCAATATTTAATTTATCATAAATTACTTTAATTACTGGTATATCATCTGCAGTAAGTTCATCATTAAACCCATATAAATCATTTATAATATTTTGTATAAATAATTTAATTTCATCACTAACTTCTAAATCTTTAGTACTCACATCAGTTAGAACATTATAAGTATCAACACCATCTTTAATATAAATAGCAGTTTCTTCTGTTCTAAAAGGAAAATCTTTATGAGTTATAATATCAATACTAAGACCAGATAATTTTTCTTTATATTCTTTAATATCATCTCGCAAATAAAGATATCTAGAAAAGTCTACATCACGATAAATACTTTCAAATAATTCTTTCTGTTCATCATTTAAACTAAAATATAATTTACCAGCTTTAGACTTTAATAAACTACTATGTACTTTATCCTTCTCTTCTGTTTTATTATTTATAATCGCATTTATCTCTTTATATTTTTTATATAAATCTTCTATTTTCTCATCCATACGAAACCCTCCATAAATAAAGTATAACATCAATATCTTTAAAAAAACAGTATTTTTTGATAAAATAACTAAAGGAAGTGATACATATGGATAAACCTCTAGCATTAAAACTAGCACCTAATTCTCTAAAAGATATAATAGGTCAAAAACATTTAGTTGGAGATAATATGATTCTTAGTAATTTAGTAAAGAATAAGAAGTTATTTTCCATGATTTTATATGGTAAACCTGGTATAGGTAAAACTTCTATTGCCAATGCTATTATTAATGATTTAGGAGTAAGACACAGATTTTTAAATGCAACAGTTAATTCTAAGAAAGATTTAGATATTGTTATAGAAGAAGCGAAAATGTATGATGGACTAGTTCTTATTATGGATGAAATACATAGATTAAACAAAGATAAACAAGATATCTTACTACCTTGTTTAGAGAGTGGTCTTATTACTTTAATAGGTATGACTACAAGTAATCCCTATCATGCAATTAACCCTGCTATTAGGTCTAGATGTCAATTATTTGAACTTAAAGAACTTGAAACAGAAGATATTATAGATGGTTTAAAAAGAGCGGTTAAAAGTCCTTATTTACCTAATATAAAGATTGATAACGAAACTATTAATTATATCGCTAAACTGTCAGGAAATGACTTAAGATATGCCTATAATCTTTTAGAGATATCTTACTACTCTACTAATGATTTTAAAGTAGATTTAGATGTTGTTAAAAAGATAAATAGTAAACCGGTATTCTTTGGTGATAAAAATGGTGATGGTTACTATGATATGTTATCTGCTTTTCAAAAATCAATTAGAGGTAGTGATGTAGATGCTGCTCTTCACTACTTAGCAAGATTAATTACAATAGGAGACTTAGATAGTATCTTTAGACGTATGTCTGTTATTGCTTATGAAGATATAGGTCTTGCTAATCCTTCTATTGGTCCTAAAGTAATGGCAGCGATAGAAGCCGCTAAATTAGTAGGATTACCAGAAGCTAGAATTCCTTTAGGTACTATTGTTACAGAAATGGCTCTATCACCAAAAAGTAATACTGCCCATATCGCTTTAGATGAAGCTTTAAGTGATATAGAAAAAGGTAATGTCGGTGATATTCCTAAACACTTAAAAAATCCTAGTGATACTTATAAATATCCCCATGACTATAAAAATGCTTTTGTTAAACAACAATACTTACCTGATAAGGTAAAAAATAAGAAATATTATCATCCAAAAGATTTAGGTTATGAACGTAAATTAAAAGAGATATACTTATATATAGAAAAACAAAAGAAGGAAAATTAAAATCCTTCTTTTTCATGCAATAAATTAAGTGAATAATCAATATTTTCTTCATTTATTCATCGGTCGATGTAAGATATAAGCAACTACTACAATCATATATAATAGTAATTTCACTAATTTTGTTTATATCATCTAACAACAATTCTCCATTACTATTTCTTCCGTTATAAAATTTAAATTTATTTTATAATTATTAAAATTATTTAGCATCTTTGTCATCATTCAATTTAACAACTCATTAATAAATACTTTTTTCTTAGAGGATTAGCATTTTTTTCATTCATTTCACTTTCAAGATAAGCGATATTTATTAAACTATATACTTTAAACATTAATCAATCTAGTAGATTACTATCTTCATTAATACCTTTACTAATTTTAATCACTTTATTATTCAAAGTTATCATCATAATATATTATATCAAATATATTATGATTTACCATAGAGATTTCTTTTTAACTTTAGTTTGATAGAATATTGGCAAGATTGTAGATTCATCAATATAAGCTTTATTAATAGTAGAATTTAAAAGAATAGGACATGGACTATTCATATTTGTTCCACTTAAATTTACACCAGTAAAATCTGTAGCATAGTCAAAGATGAAATCTTTAGCATTATCTTCAGTTGTTGAAAAATTACAGTTTGAAGCATCTTTGTTATGAATTTTTTGTAAATCAAATAAATTACTATTAACATTAGTACCTCTAAAGTCTATTCCTCTAATATCTACATTATCAAACGATATTTTAGATAAGTCATAGTTTTGTAAAACATATTTATATTCACAATTTATAATGTAATATTTTTCACCATATTTTTCTACTTCTTTAAACAATTGTGTAGATAAAATTGGCAAACGTCTCTGTAACTTTAGATTTAATTCTTGGTTCTTAGAAATAAGTTCTTCTATCTTTTTTATATTTTCTTCTATTTCTTTTTCTATTGTTTGTCTTTCTAAGTCAATAGTTTCTTCAGTTAATCCAGCTTCTGACAAATTTAAAAATATACTAGGTAATTTCTTTATAGGTATTTTTATCAAATATAGCATACTATAAAGAGTATTTATATTTTTAATTTCTATATGATCATCAATTGGCCTAGTACCTACAGAATAAAAATAATCACCTTTTAAATATTTTTTTTCTTTATCGAATCTTAAAATAAAACTATGTTCCTTACTTCTACAAAGATTCTCTTTGTCAGTAAAGACATCACAACGTCTTATGTTAAAAAAACTTATTTTTAACATATATTTATCAACAGATTCAAACCGTGTGTTCTCCCCTTTAGGTATATCAGGTATGAATTCAATTTTTATAATATAGTCAATATCATTATCTATATGTTTTGTAACATAATAGTGAGTAAATTCTTCTACATCATTGAGAAATAATTTAACTTTGACTACTAAATTAACTATTTTTTTATGAATATCCTCATCAATATCCTTAATTTTAGTTTTATAAGTATCATTCCAGTCAATGTAGTATTTTTTTTCTTTATTATCATAAACTTCAATTTCATCTCTTCTTAAAGAATTCTCTGATATTTCTAAACTACCCAAATAGCCTTTATGATTACTTAAGATAATTTTTAAGTTTTTATCAATGCCACAAGAATGGCCCCAATTATATCTTTGAAAATAAAGACTTATTTCTTCATTATTTAATACACTTAATTCTTTTTCTAAAACTTTCTTTTCATCTAATATATCTTTAGAATAATTATATAAACATTTACTATAAATATTGTTTAATTTAATTAAATTAATTTTATCTTCAAAATTAAAGAAATCTTTAAAGGCTTTTTCTTTTAGAATTCTTTTTTTTAATGTTCTTAATATTTCTTTTAAATAATACTCTTCCATGTACATACTTTCACCTACTACTTTTATTCATTATATAAAAATATACATATAATTGCAATATGTTTTTATTTAAAATCTCCTAAAAGTAATACTGCTCACATCGCTTTAGATGATGCTTTAAGTGATATAGAAAAAGGAAATGTCGGTGATATTCCAAAACACTTAAAAAATCCAAGTGACACTTATAAATATCCTCATGACTATAAAAATGCCTTTGTTAAACAACAATACTTACCTGATAAGTTAAAAAATAAGAAATATTATCATCCAAAAGATTTAGGTTATGAACGTAAATTAAAAGAGATATACTTATATATAGAAAAACAAAAGAAGGAAAATTAAAATCCTTCTTTTTCATGCAATAAATTAAGTGAATAATCAATAATTTTTTCTTTTCGTAATCTTAACATAGTCTTATAGAATTCTTTTCTTATATCAGATATTCCCTCTATTTCATCTATGATTTTATTAATCTTACATAAATCTATTTTATTTCCAATTCTCTTTAATGCTTTATTACAGTCTTTATTTACAAGAGAGCTTATATAATTAAAATAATTAATTTTCTTATCATTAATTTTTAAAATCGAATTAGGAAAAACATATATTCTTGCCTCTATTTCCTTAGGGTCATTCAATATTTTCTTCATTTCTTCATCTGTTAACGCAGGATATAGACAACTTCCACAATCATATATAGGAGCGATTTCACTAGTTTTGTTTACATCGTCTAATAATAATCCCCAATTACCATTATGACGATCAAAATTGCCTAAAAGGGCATCTACAATAAACATATCAAAGTAAAATGATTTTAATATTAAAGGATTAATGTTATTCTGTTCTTCAATTGCTTCTAAAACACTTGATAATTCTACACCAAATCCATTTTCACTTGATGATATTATAGCATTTTTTATCTCTGCAAATTTAAATAATTTCTTATTATCTGTTTCAAAATCTTTACATAATACACACATTTTATCTTTACCATCTACTGTATATATACCAAGTTTAGTATCTTGGGTATTAAAACCCAAACATTTAAATATTAAACATCCTATATGTTCAGAAATACATCCATTAGTATAATACTTATTTTTTGTATTTTTATTCTTAAGAGGAGGTGTTTTTAACATATATTTTGTTCCATAATCATCCAAAAGACATATTTTATTACCATTTGTGCCATCATAATATTTAAATTTACTTATTTCATAGTTATTAAAATTATCTAACATTTTTATCACCACTTTCCTTGCAACTTAATAATAAATATTTTTCTCTTAAATGATTAGCATGTTCTTCACTAATTTGTCCATCCCAGTAAGCACTATTAATAGAGCCATATACTTCATCCATTAAACAATCAAGTAAAGTACTATTTTCTTTAATTCCTTTTAACAAAGCATTAATATCATTACCAAGATATTTAGGAAGATTAACATCATACATATCCTTTTCAAAAACGGTAACAGGAAAAATTCCTTGTCTTGTTCTTATATAACTTTTCTTCATTATCTATCAACTCTTTTAATATATTATATCAAATATATTATTAATTAACATAGCTATTTAATTTTAATTTTACTATTTTTAATATCAACTTGTCTTTTTATAGAGGTAAACAAAACCCCTTTTAATAAAGGCATTCCTTTATCTTCAATATCTTCTAGAGCCTTAACAAATAAATCTCTCGTAAAATTAATATTTTCACTAAGACAGAACATATTACCTTCAAGTTTAATTTTATTAAGACTTTTCTCATCTAAATAAACAAATAAACTAGAAAGTTTCTCTACATAACTTAATAATAAAGTATTATTTTTTAAATCAGGAAGTTCTTTAGCAATTTTTGCAAGATATAAAAGATTATAATTATTAGAATAATATTTATATAAATCAAGTGGAGATTTAAAGTCATTCTTACTTAAGAGTTTAATATCCCTAATTACTTCTTCTATTACCTTTCTATACATAAAAACATAATAATCATATATATAATGTATATTTTCTCTATTATTAGCGATTTCATAGATTAAGCTCTTATTCATTTTTAATATAGAAGAAAACACTATATTATTTAAATTATAGTAAGAGACAAAGTTTACAAATTCTTTAGAATAACTATTACTTAAGATATTAACTAAATCTTTATTTGTATAGTCATCTATTCTAAAAGAAGGTAGAGAAATTTTCTTTTTATTTGCCTTACTAGCATTACTACATAATATCCTTTTATGATTAGTAGTTATATCATGATATTTATAATATAAAGGATGCTTTTTAGTTTCAAGAATATGTAAATAAAGTTTATAATCTTTCTTATTAATATATGTTTTAGAAGAAACTTCCCGTTCACTTTTAACATCATTATCTATAAGAAGTTGTACTGCTGTTTTTGCACAAAGAAAATCCAAATCATGGTTTATATTTTTATCTTCTTCTATTTTATTAATTTTATTTATTATTTCTGTTATTTTATTTTTATATATTCCATTTTTACTATAAAGACTAAGCATTCTTTTAATAGATTTTAATGTTACATTATATTTATCTTTAATTTCATCAATACTAATATTATTAACTAAGTCTGTAACAATATTACTTATATTTCTAAGAGTATTAATATAAGCAATACGCTCTATATTTTCATAAAAGCATTTTTGTTTAAGAGTATAATACTTAGTATAAAATATCTTTGTAAATTGTCTTTTTAATTCTAATAATTCTTCTATTGAACTTGCATTATTCATTGCTATTAAAAGATTATTCTTAACAGTTTCTTCATTTTCAACAGTAATCATGTTACCATCTCCTTTAAAATGTAGGCTTATTATAGCAGAAAAGTTTAAAAATATCAAGTATAGTACTACTTGATATTTAATATTAACAAATCAATAATTATATTATTTTCATAGACACCACTTTTTATTTTAAAGTCGATATCAGAAAGATTCTTAAGTAGTTTTCTTATCTCTTTTAAAGTATAGTATCTAACTAGTTCTAACGTTTTCTTAACTCTAAAAGGATGTACTTCTAAAATACTTGCCATATCATTATAAGAAATATTTCTTTTATTTAAGACTTTTACTTGATATAGAAGCCTATATTGACTTTCTAATAAACCAAAAAGAGCATAACTTTCGATATTATAACTAAGTAGTTCATTATAGATATTAACTGCTTTCTTCTTATCTTTTAAAGCTATCTCACGAACTAAATCAAAAGCAAGACTATCTTGTTTATTTAAAGGTTTAACTAATAACTCTAAAGCATCTTTATAAGTGATCTTTTTAGTATTAATGAAAGCTAAAGCTAACTTTTTAGTCTCACTTATTAGTCTTTCTAAATCTTCACTATAATACTCTTCTAAAAGATTTATAACTCTATATTCTACATCATAGCCTTTTAATATGTCTTTAACTATTTCCTTAGTATCAGTACTTATATTAACTAAAGAAAGCTTATTAATAACTTCTTTAACTATCTTTTTTCTTGCATCTATATTAGTAGTTACAAGTATTAATAAAACATCGCTATTAGGATTATCTAAGTATTTAGATAATGTTTTTAAGTTCTTTTCATCTAAATTGTTATTAGATAAGTTTTTACCTATTATTACTTTATTAGGAGTTAGAAAAGAGATAGTATCAGCATCTTCTATTAAAGAAGTAATACTATCCTCTTCTAAATCATAAGTAGTAACACTAGAAGAATCAAACCCTTTTTCTTTGATTAGTTCTTCTATTTTCTTATCTATAAGACTTATAGCATTACTCTTAATTAAATAATTATTCATTAATTAAATCCTCTAAAGCTTGTTTTATATCTTTTAAATGACTCTTATCTTTAATACCACCTTGAGCGAATGTTGCACTTCCTCCTCCATTACCATCAAATGCTGTTGTTATATTTTTAATAACATATCCAGCATTTACAGAAGGTATAGAACTACGACAAATAAAGTTTACACTATTATCTTCTTTAATATTTGCTAAGAATACTACTACTTCATCAAATTTATTACATAAGTTATCAGCCATCGCTTTAACTAAGAACATCTCAATACTATCAAATTCTAAGTATAAAAGTTTCTTGCCGTTAACTTCTTTCACTCTAGACAAATATGCATCTAAACTTGATATTGTAAGTTTTTCTACTTCACTATTATATGTTTTCTCTAAAGCTTTAACTTCACTTTGAATATATGAAAGTTCATTTTGATTATAGATAATATCTTTATATGAAGTTGGAGCGCTATTATCTATTTCAACATCAAAATCTAAGTTAATGTTTTGTCTTTTAGCAAGAGCAAGTATTTCTTTAGCTTTTATTAATAGTTTAACCATCTCATCATTATAAGGCTTAATTACTTCAAATAAAGTATTTTCTAATCTACTACCTGTAACTGCTTCAATTCTATAAATATTACTTCCTTTAGATTCAAAGTTAAATATTGCAAACTTACCTATATCTTTAGTATTAGCAATATGAGTACCACCACATAATTCTATAGATTTATCTATTTTAACAACTCTAACAGTCTCACCATATTTTTCTCCAAATAAAGCCATTGCTCCTAATTCTTTCGCTTTATCTATTGGCATAGTCTCAGTAGAAGTTATAATATTTTTACTTATCATCGTATTAACAAAGTCTTCTGTCTTAACAATTTCTTCATCACTAATTTTTGATGGACAAGTAAAATCAAATCTAAGTTTCTCTTCATCAACATAACTACCAGCTTGTCTAATATTTTTATCAACTACTTGTTGTAGAGCATATTGTAAGATATGAACACTTGAATGATTCGCTTCAATCTCTTTTCTTCTAGGTTTATCAATAATTACTTCTACTTCATCATTAACATGAATTATACCATCAAGTAATTTAATTTTATGAATATGTTGTCCGTTAGGTCCTTTAAAGACATCAACAACTCTTGCTTTAAAGTTTTTACCTACAATCATTCCTGTATCACTAACTTGTCCTCCAGACTCTGAATAGAAACATGTTCTTTTTAAAATTATATAACCAGAATGATCAAGAGATTTCTCTAACTTATCTTTACTTACTATTGCAAGAACACTACTCTTTAAACGATATAGTCCATATACAAAAGTAGATGGTTTAGTAAAGTCCATTAAGACTTTCTTTTGACTAGCCATAGCAGTCTTACTACGAGAGTTCTTTTTAGCTTGTTCCTTTTGTTTAGTCATATAATCATTAAATTCTTCTTTATTAACAGTATAACCAGACTCACTTGCAATTTCTTCTGTAAGTTCTATTGGAAAACCAAATGTATCATAAAGTCTAAAAGCATCATAACCACTAATTACTTTATCATTATCATCAGACATAATTTCTTTTAAACGTCTTTCACCATCTTCTAGAGTGTTAAAGAATAGTTTTTCTTCATCTAAGATGTATACGGCTACTTCTCCAGAGTTCTTCTTTAACTCAGGATATGCTTCTCCCATTACATTAACAATAGTAGGAACTAGTTTATAAAGGAATGGTTCCTTAAATCCTAGAGTTCTTCCAAATCTAACACTACGTCTTACTAAACGTCTTAAAACGTAATCACGGCCTGTATTACCAAAACTTGCACCATCACTAATTGCAAAGGTTACCGCTTTCATATGATCTGCTATTACTTTAAAAGAAACCTCTCCATTATATAAAACTCCACTTAACTCTTCTATTTTATCTATTATAGGTTTGAATAAATCAGTCTCAAAGTTAGAATCAACACCTTGGAATATACAAGCCCATCTCTCTAATCCAGCACCTGTATCAATATTTTTATGAGGAAGTTCCTCGTATTTTTCTCTTTTTACACCAGCTTTAGAGTTAAACTGACTAAAGACATTATTCCATATCTCAACATAACGGTCTTGGTCTTCATCGTGAATAAACTTCTCCCAAGCGTTGTTTTCAGGGTCTAGTTTTTCACCTTGGTCATAAAATATCTCACTATCAGGACCACATGGACCTTCTCCTATCTCCCAAAAATTACCTTCTAGTTTTATAATATGATCTTCATCCATTCCTACTTCTATCCATTTATTATAAGCATCAGAATCGTCTGTATATACTGTTACATAAAGCTTTTCTTTAGGAATATCAAACCAGTCTTTACTTGTTAATAGTTCATAAGCAAATTCTATCGCTTCATCTTTAAAGTAATCTCCAATAGAAAAATTACCCATCATCTCAAAGAAAGTATGATGTCTTTTAGTAACTCCTACATTTTCTATATCATTAGTTCTAATACATTTTTGAATATTAACAATTCTACGTGACTCAGGCGTAACAGTTCCATCAAAGTATTTTTTTAATGGTGTAACACCTGCATTAATCCAAAGTAGTGAATCATCATTAATAGGAATTAAGGGAGCAGATTTAACATATTTATGTCCATGTTCTTCAAAGTATTTAATCCA
>CALVIP010000019.1 GCA_944331715.1 uncultured Bacilli bacterium | reverse complement strand
TTAAAGCGATAGGGACATTTGATGAAGCGGTATCTTATCTAGAAAGTTTAGAGTCTTAAAAAAGTCACGGAATAAAAACACGAAATCTCACGGATTAGATTCCTTAAAAAGTGTCCATCAAAAGTCTTAAAAAGTGTTCATTTGAATAAGAGGTAAGTTTTGTTTATTTATCTCTTTATTTTTGTATTATTGTATAAAATCACGGATTAAAAAATATAAATCTCACGGAATGAAAGAAAGAAATTCCACGGAATACAATTGATTTAATTAACTAATTAATGTATAATCATATTAAGTACAAGGAGGCTAATTATGGAAATACAAAACTATAAAAAAAGAATAGTTGATGAAAAAATAGAAAGATATTTAAAACTATTTGGTGCAGTGTGTATAGAAGGACCAAAGTATTGCGGTAAAACTTGGTCTGGAAGATATCATGCAAAAAGTGAGAGTTTACTTTATACTAAAACTGGAGGAAAATCTAATGAGGTTGAACTTGCTAAAACATCTCCCGAAATTATTTTAGAAGGAGAAAAACCGAAACTTATTGATGAATGGCAAGAAGCGACAAATTTATGGGATGAAATAAGATATGATGTTGATAGAACTGGATTAAAAGGACAATACATATTAACTGGATCATCAACACCAAAAAGGGATGGTATATCTCATAGTGGTGCAGGAAGGTTTGGAAAAATACAACTAAGGACAATGTCTCTATACGAATCAGGTGATTCAACAGGGGATATATCATTAAAAGATATATGTGATGGTAAAAAAATATCAAAATCAACTGGAAAAGTTAGTTTAAGAAAACTTGCAAACTTAATTATAAGAGGAGGATGGCCTGGAAATTTAAATTATTCTAGTAATGATGCGAGAAAATCAGTAAATGAGTATATCAATTTAATAATAGATGATGATTTATATAGATTGGATGGTGTTAATAGAGATAAACATAAAGTAAAATTATTATTAAAATCTCTTGCAAGAAATGAAAGTACAACTGTTACCAATGCGACTTTAAAAAAAGATATAAAAGAAATAGATAATGAAGATATTGATATAGATACGGTAGCATCTTATTTAAATGCTTTAGATAAACTATTTCTATTAGATAATGATGAGCCATTTTCAATTAATATTAGGTCAAGTATAAGAGTTAAACAAGCAGAAAAAAGACATTTTGCAGATCCTTCAATTGCTTGTGCACTTTTGAATTTAACAGAAGAAAAACTTATTAGTGATTTAGAAACATTTGGATTTTTATTTGAAGCGATGGTAGAGCATGACTTAAAAATATATGCTGACTCTTTTGATGCTAAATGTTATCACTATCAAGACTATTTAAATAGAGAAATAGATTCGGTAATAGAGTTAGAAGATGGCAATTGGTGTGCTTTTGAGATAAAACTGGGTGTAAATGCAATAGATGATGCAGCAAAAAATTTAATTAATATAAGAGATTCAATTAAAAGTGAAAAAGGTAAAGAACCTTCAATTTTATGTGTTATATGTGGAATGACTAATGCAGCTTATGTTAGACCAGATGGAGTATATGTAGTACCAATAACAGCTTTAAAACCATAAGAAAAAGAGATAAGCAAACAAACTTATCTCTTTATTCGGTTTGTACACTACCATTATTTTCTTCTCCAGTACCATCAGTTCCTGAACCACCAGATCCAGTTCCGCCATCACCAGTGCTTCCAGAATCGTTTCCATCGCCAGTTTCTCCGTTATCACCAGAACCTGTTCCAGAATCACCACCAATTGGAGGTGTAGTTGTTCCATTATTAGTATTATCATCTTCTGTATCATCGTTAGTAGGTGGTGTATAACTAGGTTCTTCAGGTTCAGTAGAACTAGTTCCACCTGATAATGTTAATACAACGCTACCACTTATTAAGTCTATTCTCTTATTAGCAGGAAGACTTTGACTAACTACATAGCCACTGTTTCCTTTAAATGTAACTCTTATTCCATGTGCATTTGCATAACTTTCTGCTTGACTCATACTGTCTCCAGTAAAATCAGGTAATAAATCATAGGTAAAGGCTGTTTTGTAAGGACCTGTTCCAGTTACAGTTTTCTCATAATCTTCATCGTTAATAGAGAAAGAGAATTCTTTAACCATTTCAGGTTCTTCTTGTTCAAGATTAACTTTCATCGCTTTTACAATATCATCTCTACTTGCAGTGTTTGGTACATAATCCCATAAAACCATTCTACTTCTTTCATCATAAATCATTTGACCAGTACCATCTAAATATAATTGTTCAATATTAATAAGATCAGCATCATCTTTTTGTAAAGAATTATTCATTATGTCTTTTGCAATATCATAGAATGATAAAATCTGTTGTTCTGTAAAGTTAGTATCAAGATTATTTGTAACAGTATTTAACACATCCATAACTTGATTAATACTCTTCATATCTTTAACTTTATTTAATATTCCTTGAATTACTAATTGTTGATTTAAGCCTCTATCTAAGTCTCCACCTGTTAATTGTTTTCTATTTCTTGCAAGTACTAAAGCTTGTTCTCCATTTAGAGTTTGAAGTCCTGCACTGATACAAACTTCTCCTTCACGGTTAGAATTATCAGTACATAAGTCTTGAGGAACTTCAACAGTAATACCACCTAATGTATCAACTAAACTAACTAATCCTTTAAAATTAATTTTAGCATAATAATCAATAGTAACATCAAAATAGTTTTCAATAGTATCCATCATACAGTCAGTACCATAAGCGGCAGCATGAGTTATTTTATTTTCAGGATTACCACTCCAACATGCTATTGGTACATAACTATCTCTTGGAATACTTAACATTGTTGCATTTAAAGTATTAGGATTAAAAGTAACTAAGATTAAACTATCACCATTTGCAACAGTATTCTTAGATAAACCTTCTTCTTCTGAATCAACACCCATTAAAAGAATTGTAAATGGCTCTGTTACAGATTTACCAGCAGAAGAAGTTCTATTACTAGTTTTTTTCATTTCTTTTTCTTTAGTTAAAATAATTTTTGTATCATCCTTAATATTTTGATATGTTTCCATACTAACAAACATAGAAGGGTAATCAGTAGGAACAAATATTGAATCAACTTCACCTTCATATAAATCTGCCATTGCTGTAAAGTAATCATCATATTCAACAATTTCATTTTCATCTTTTAACTTATTTTCATCAATTACTTCATTAGGAATGATATTTCCTTCCGGAGATGACTCATCAGAAAGTATTCCTATTGTATTATCTTTTAAGTCTTTAACATCTTCTATTTCACTACTACTTGGTACAATTAGACTACTAGAGTAGGTAACAGTATCTCTATTAATACTAGATAGAGTTCCATAAGCATACATTATCAAACCACTAATTGCACAGTTTATAATTAGATATAGTATTAAAAAGAAAGTTAAAAGTCTTACTTTTTTTTCTTTATGTCGTCTTTTAGATTTAACTTTAAAGATAATTACCAAATCTAAAACAACGAATATTCCTATAATAATATATCTTATTACTTCCTCAATCGGTCCTAATAATAGGATATTATATATGGCAAAAAGATTACTTAATATAACGATAATACTTAGTAATGCAAGCCATAATCTACATTTCTTCTTTTTCTTATCTTTTTTTTCTTCAGTATTCTCTTTATTCTTTCTCATTAAATGACCTCCACGTAAACAAAAAACTATACCCTATAATTATAGACTATAATTTTCTATCTTTCAACCTCTATACTTTTGTTTGTATTGTAAAGTTGACGGTTAATTGTATCTTTTTTAGAGAAATTTGTAGAATATTCTGTTATAATGTAAATAGAAGGATAGGAGTTGATAGTGTATGAAGAAGTTAATTAGTATTTTACTCATCTTTGTTATGCTTTTTACTTTTATTCCTGTTGTTAATGCAAGTAGTTATATAGTGTTAAATACTAATAAATATTTTAGGGAAAAACCAGGGGGTGCTTTAATTACAGGTGTTACTGATGGAGTATTAGTAGCAGGTACTAAAGTTGATGTAATTAGTACTGATGGTGAGAGTGGTTATGGTTGTAAGAATGCTTGGTATAAGGTTAGGTATAATGACTTAGAAGGATATATTTGTTCAAGTGACCAGGCAATTATTGATGTCGCTGATGTAGATCTTAATGGGGATTTTGAAAAGGAAATGTTAAGTAAAGGATTTGGGGAAAGTTACTTACCTTATTTAAAGGCAATACATGAGAAGCATCCTAACTGGATATTTACTCCTATATCTATTGGTGTTTCTTTTGATGAAGCGGTAACTAATGAAAGTTATGGAGAGATTAGTTTAGTAGACGGAACTGATGAGACTTTAAGAAGTAAAGAATGGCCATATTATCAAAATGGAGTATATCAACAAATAGAACCAGGTTGGTATGTGGCAAGTAGGGATACAGTATCTTATTATTTAGATCCTAGAAACTTTTTATCAGAACAATATATCTTTATGTTTGAAAACTTAAAATATAATTCATCTATTCAAACAGAGGATGCTGTTAGAGGGGTTACTAGTGGAACTTTCTTAAATACTAATGAATACTTAAATATCTTAATGAAGACTGCTAGAACATATAATGTTAGTCCAGTATACCTTGCTAGTAGGATTAGACAAGAAAAAGGTAGTACTGATAATATTTCAACTACAGGAGGTAGTTTTACATTTAGTGTTGATAATAATTGTTTAAATAATTTAGGTTATGCAAGTAATCCTGATAGTTGGAATGCCCTTAACTCTTGTGGTAATGGTAAGACTTATAGCGGTATTTATAATTATTTTAACATCGGTGCATATTCATCTTATCAGTCTCCACAAATTAGAGGTTTGATATGGGCAAATGGAGGATATGATGCTTCTGTTACTAGTTATTTAAGACCTTGGAATAGTAAAGAAAGAGCGATTATGGGTGGTACTGAATATATCGCTAGTAAATATATTAACGCTAATCAAAATACTCTATATTATCAGAAGTTTAATGTATCACCTGATGCAGTTTATCCTATGTATACACATCAATATATGACTAATATAAGGGCTCATTCACAGGAAGCATATAGTATTTATAAAAGTTATAAGAATAATAATCTTTTAAATAATACTTATGAATTTCTAATTCCTGTTTATAATGATATGCCTAATGATAATGAAGTAATTTTACCTGATGATGATAGTGAAGAAGATATAGTTACAACTCCTGATATTGATATAAATACTGGTGTTGTTGCATCTGGTTTTAAGATAGATGGAGACGTTATTTCTAATATTTCTTTTAATACCAATATAGATACTATTAATAGTAAGTTAAGTAGTATTAATGCTAACTTAAAAGTTACTAGTTACTTAGATAGATATGGAAATAAGGCTAGTGGTAATGTTGGTACTGGAGATACTTTAGTAATTAGTAATGGTTCTACTACTAAGTCTTATAAAGTTGTTATTTATGGTGATAATAATGGTGATGGTAAGACTAGTGTTGTTGATTTATTAAGAGTTCAAAAAGATATTTTAGGAAGCAGTAATTTATCTACATATGATAGGAAAGCTAGTGATACTAATAGAGATGGTAAAGTTGATGTAGTAGACTTACTTAGAGTTCAAAAACAAATACTTGGTAATAGTACAATAGAACAGGAGTGATTAACTTGAAAAAAATATTATTTATATTAGGACTTAGCTTCCTTTTCTTTTGCCCTCATGTAGTAGATGCTGCCTCTATTTCTGTGGCAGGGACTACTGCAACTGGAACAGTTGGAGGTAATATTACAGTAGGAGTTACTATAAGTGAAAGTAGTGGTTTAGGAAGTTGGGAATTTAGTTTAGATTATGATAGTAATAAACTACAACTTTTAAGTGGTAATACTCATGTAGTTGGTTATGTTGATGGACAAGGTCAAACTAGTCAAAGTTATACTTATACTTTTAGAGTTAAAGGTACAGGCTCTACTACTATATCTGTAGTAAATACCTCTATCGCTTCATGGGATGAAGTAGTTACTAGTCCAACTGATAGTACAACTATTAATTTAATTAGTAGACAAGAAGTAGAAGAGAACTATAGTAGTGATAATAATCTTGCTAGTCTAGAAGTAGAAGGCCTTACTTTAAGTCCAGAGTTTAATAGTGATACTACTAATTATAGTGTGGATGCAGAAGCTGGAACTACTAATGTTACTGTTAATGCTAAAGCAAGTGATAGTAAAGCTAGTATAAGTGGTACAGGAGAAATAGAAGTTCATGAGGGTGCTAATACTATAAATGTTGTGGTGGAAGCAGAAAATGGTTCTACTAAAACTTATACAATAGTAGTTAATGTTAAAGAAAAAGATCCTATAAATGTAAAAGTTAATAAAGATAACTTAAGTGTCGTTAGAAAAACTGATGAGTTAACAGACTTAATTAAAGATTATTATGTAGATACAACTGTTAAAATTAATGATGAAGAAGTACCTGCTTATAAAATAGAAGCCTTAGATCTTACCTTAGTTGCTTTAAAAGATGAGAAAGGTAATATTAAGTTTTATATCTATGATGATGGAGAATATACTTTATATCAAGAATTAGGTAGTGATTTACTTACTATTCATCTTTTAGATAATGGTAAAATTCCTCCTAACTATAAAAAATATACAGTTAATATAGATGGAGAAGAATATACAGTTTATAAACTAAATAAAAAGTCTAAATACTATTTAGTATATGGTGAGAATGTAGAAACAGGTAAAAAAGGATTATATTTATATGATAGTGTTGATAAGACTATACAAAGATATTATACTGAAGAAGTAGATAGTCTAAAAGATGAGTTAACAATTAATTCTTATATAATAGTTGGTCTTACTTGTTTAATAGTTTTATTATTAATAATTTTCTTAATAGCTTTACATACTAAGAATAGTGATAAAAGAAGAAAAAGAAAAGAAATTAAAAAAAGATTAAAACAAGAAAAGAATGATTTTTTGAAAGATTAGGAGTGTAATTATGGAAGTTAAACATCATAGTAAAAAGTTAGGTATCATGATACTTATTGGTTTTTTATTAATTGTTATAGGAATTATATCTTATATTATTATTAATTATAATAGTGATCAAGCTGAAGTTAAGAAGAGAATGGAAACGGTTAGAGATTCTTATGAGACTTTTAAAACAAATGTAGAATCTTTTAATAGTATTAGAGATAATATTTATACTAATGTTTTCACAGATGATATGTATTATCAAACTCTAAAAGATAATGATGCTAGTTTTAAAGAGTTATTTAATAATTATAAGGATAATTTAGATAAAATTGATAAAGATTATGATGATGTAAAAGATAAATGTATTAATGTTTTACATCCTGAAGCAGATGTTAATAATAAGTGTGAAGCGATTGTTTCTTCTTATGAAGAGGTTGTTAATACTTATATAAGTGATGTTAGTAGTTATAATAACTTAATTACTTCTTATAATAAATGGTTAAGTGATACTAATAGTAGTGATGTTAAGTTAGAGGAAATAAAGTTAGATAGAGATTATATAGATATAAATGGTGATAGAGAGTATAATGGAAGAAAAGATGAAGATATTAATATAAGTGATAAAGAAGAGAATAATACAGGAGTGGTACCTGATGAATAAAAATGACTTAGATAAGACAATTTTAATGCCTAGTATTGCTAGTGAAATAAAAAAAGAAAAAAGAAAAGATAAAAAGATAATTACAAAAATTATAATTGCGCTATTTATAATAGGAAGTTCTTTTTCTTTATTTCTTTTTTATGGACCCATAGATGGTTTTCGTAATTTTTGGATTACTTCTGCAATGACTTCTATGTCTCATCAATACTTGGCTACTTGGTTTTATAATGATGATGTTATTAATGAAGTACTATCTAATAATCATATAATTGAAGTTAATGAGAATACTAATCCTGATTTAATTAATTTTAAAGATTATGATTCTGATGCTAAGATATATAAGAATGAATATGAAAAACAAATATTAACAAAAGATCCAGGTAATGATTTATATAAAGTTATTGAAGTTAGTGGTAGTGGTTATCAAGGTTATTTAGTAGCGATATATGATCCATCAAGAGTATCTATTGCGACAACTGCTTATCTTGGTAAAAGAGGAGAAGCGATTACAACGGTTGCAAAGAGGGAAAATGCTATAGTTGCTATTAATGCTGGAGGCTTTTATGACCCTGATTGGAATAGTAATGGAGCCTTACCTCATGGAACAGTTATTAAAAATGGAAAGATTGTAAGTGACTATGAAGATGCTAGAATGGGTGGAGGTTTCGTTGGATTTACTGAAGATAATAAACTAGTACTAGGTAAAATGACGGCAGAAGAAGCACTTGCGATTGGGTTGAGAGATGCAATTGAGTTTGGTCCTTTCTTAATAGTTAATGGTAAGAGTAGTTTTGTTAAAGGTAATGGTGGTTGGGGTATTGCACCTAGAACTGCTATTGGTCAAAGAGAAGATGGTATAGTCTTATTCTTAGTAATTAATGGACGTCTTGCCACATCTATTGGTGCAGATATGGGAGATTTAACTGAGATAATGGAAAACTATGGTGCTGTTAATGCTGCTAATATGGATGGTGGAAGTTCTAGTGCTTTAGTTATAAATAATGAAATTATTAATACACCAGTTGCAGGTGGTGATAATGGTCTTAGAGATATACCAACATTTTGGATAGTTAAGTAAATTAACTATTTTCTTGCAGGAATGGTGGAATAGGTAGACACACTACTTTGAGGGGGTAGTGATTAATTAATCGTGCGAGTTCAAATCTCGTTTCCTGCACCAATATAGAAATTTACTAGGGATTTTGAGTATTATATAAGATAAATGTAGAACTAGTTTAGTCCTACATTTTATTTTGATATTTGTATCAAAATATATAGGGAGTTAGATTTTTTTGTTTTAAAATGATAAATACAAAAGTCATGATGATTTTGTTTTAGATATATAAATAATATCTACTTATTTACAAATTATATGATAAAATAGTATTAGTTTAAAAAAATGAATTGGTCAGACACGTCTGACCAATTAAGAAAGGAGCAACTATGTTAGAAAAAGAAAATTCAAAAATAATTCAAGAAATTACTAATTTGGTAAATGAAGTAAAGTCTAATCTGTCTAGTGAAATTAATAAATCTATTATTTATGTATATTGGAATATCGGAAAAATAATAGTATCTAATGAGAATGAATTTAATAACCGTTTGGAGTATGGCAAAGAAGTTTAAAAGGTTTATCTTTAGAACTTACAAAATATTTAGGAAAAGGATATTCAGTATCTAATTTAAAATACATGAGAACATTTTTTAAAGCATATCCTAATTATAATGAATTAAACGAAAAATTAAGCTGGTCTCATTACTGTGAATTAATGATTATCAAAGATAAAGCAAAAAGAAATTTTTACGAAACAGAATGCATTAATTCTAATTGGTCTGTTAGAGAATTACAAAGACAATTAGATACATCTTTATTTGAAAGATTACTTCTTTCAGATAGTAAAAATAACAAGAAAAAAGTGTTAGAACTATCAAAAGAAGGTCAAGTGGTAAATAATCCAAGTGATATTATAAAAGACCCTTATGTTTTTGAATTTCTTGGAATAAAAGAACCTAAACCACTTTTAGAAAAAGATTTAGAATATAAATTAATTAGGCATATAGAAGATTTTTTGCTTGAATTAGGTAAAGGTTTTATGTTCGTTGGTAGTCAACAAAGAATAACTCTTAACAATATTGATTATTATGTTGATATGGTATTTTATAATAAGTTTCTTAAATCTTATGTTTTAATTGACTTAAAAATGAATAAGTTAAAAGCAGAAAATTTAGGACAAATGAATATGTATCTAAATTATTATGAAAAAGTAGTAAATAGCGAGGATGATGGAAAGCCAATAGGTATTATATTATCTGCTGAAAAAGATAAAGTTACTTTAGAATATGCTTTAGGTGGTTTATCTAATAATATTTTTGCATCAACTTATACTTATTATATTCCTAATAAAGAACAATTAATTAGTGAAGTTGAAAAAGTATTAAAAGAAAATGAGTAAAATTTGTAATAATATTATGTTAATTTTAAATTTTTTAGTTGCCGAAAAGTGGCCGAAAAGTGGCCGAAAAGTGGTCGAAAGGTGGTCGGATGGATGAAAAATAAATTTTACAAAAGCGTTTATTTTTGGTATAATTTACTAGTGAGCACTGGAAAGGACTAAGGTCTTCCAGTCTTTTTTTGTTAATTTTTTCCAATTGACTAAAACCACTTTTCACGAATAAACGTTCGTGATAAAATAATATTGGTGAGTTAAATGGAAAAGGTATATAGTTGTATTGATTTAAAGAGTTTTTATGCATCGGTAGAATGTGTTGAAAGAGGACTTAATCCTTTGAAAACTAATCTTGTTGTTGCCGATAAATCTAGAACAGAAAAGACAATCTGTTTAGCGGTAAGTCCAGCGTTGAAGCAGTATGGTATAGGAGGAAGAGCAAGACTTTTTGAAGTTTTAAGTAAAGTGAAAGAAATAAATAATCTAAGAAGAAAAGATAATGGTTATAAAAAGTTTACTGGTAAATCTGTTAATGATGATATCTTAAAGAAAGATAAGACTAAAGAACTTGATTTAATCATCGCTCCTCCTAGAATGGCTCATTACATTGATTATTCCGCTAAGATATATAATATCTATTTAAAATACATTGCTAAAGAAGATATATTTGTTTACTCTATAGATGAAGTTTTTATGGATTTAACTAATTACTTAAAATACTATAATTTATCTCCTAAAGAATTAATTACAAAAATAATTAAAGATGTTTATGATACAACTGGTATTACAGCGACTGGGGGAATTGGTACTAACTTATTTCTTGCTAAAGTAGCTATGGATGTAGTCGCAAAACACACTGAAGCGAATCGCTTTGGAGTAAGAATTGCCGAACTTAACGAAATGTCTTATAGACAGTTGATATGGAGTCATGTGCCTATTACAGATATTTGGAGAGTAGGTAGGGGTATTTCTAAAAGACTAGAGAAGCACGGTATGTATACAATGGGTGATGTTGCAAGATGTTCTATTGATAATAAAGACTTACTATATAAATTATTTGGTGTTAATGCCGAACTTCTAATAGATCATGCTTGGGGGTATGAGCCTTGTACAATAGAATCTATAAAAAACTATAAACCTCTTGCAAAAAGCATCAGTAGTGGTCAAGTTTTACAGTGTCCATATGATTATAATAAAACAAAGTTAATAGTAAGAGAGATGGCTGATTTACTAGCTTTAGATCTTGTTTCAAAAAAATTAGTAACAGAACAGTTAGTTTTAACTATTGGTTATGATATAGATAATATTACTGATGATTATAATGGAGAAATTACAATAGACCATTATGGACGCGCTATACCTAAGTCTAGCCATGGAACTATTAACTTAGATTATAAAACATCTTCATCTAAAATAATTATTGAAGCGATGATTAAATTATTTGAAAGAATAATAAATCCTAAACTATTAGTTAGAAGAGTTAATATGTGTGCCACTAAGTTAGCAAGTGAAGAAGATGAAAAATGTAAAGTAAGATATAGGCAATTAGATTTATTTTCTAATTTAGATGAGAAAAATAATAATCTAGATTATAATAGAGAAGTTTTAAAAGAAGAAAACAATCTTCAAAATGCTATGTTAAAGATAAAGGAGAAGTATGGTAAAAATGCTATTTTGAAAGGTATGGATTTAGAAGATGGGGCAACAACAATGGATAGAAATAGGCAGATAGGAGGACATCATGAATAATTATGATGATATTATAAATATGCCTCACCATATATCTAAAACAAGAAAGCCTATGTCTTTACAAAATAGGTCAGCACAGTTCGCTCCTTTTTCTGCTTTAACTACTTATGATGAGAAGATAAGAGAAGTTGCAAGGGAAACATCTAAAAAAATAGAATTAGATGATGGTATAAAATTAATGCTAAACGAGAAGTTATGTCTTATAAAAAATGATATTAAATTAAGACCTAAAGTAACAATTACTTATTTTGTTAGAGATAATAAGAAAAAAGGGGGATGTTATAAAACTATAACTAGTAATGTTAAAATAGTTGATGAAGTATATAAAAGAATAGTTTTAATAGATAATACTATAATATTTTTTGATAATGTAATTGATATTAAGCTTTGATTATATTTCTTAAAAATATGTATATACTATTATTGTATACTAGTTGACATTTTTAGAAAAAAATAGTATATTTATATCACAGATGAGATTATTCATCTTGGAAATGTTTTTCGCTTCTGGATGGTGCGATTAATAAATGATTCCAGTCGACAATGTTTTTCGCTTCTAGGTGGTGCGACTAATAAATGATCCTGGTTGAAAATGTTAAAAACTTCATCATTTATGGTGAAGTTTTTGTTTTGCATGTTAAAAAAATAAATTTATATATTGACGAACATAAGTATAATTTAGTATATTTAAATTACATATCATATTTGTTGTTTGGGGGTGTTTGTAAAATGAAAGTTAAAACTGGATATTTATATCATATTAAAGATGAATACTTTGATGTTGTAAATGATGATAATTTGATGCAAAATCATGAAAGAGGAAAGAAACGACCAACATATTTTACAATTAAAGATAAAAATATACTATGGTTTATTCCTATAAGTTCTAAAGTAGAAAAATATCAGAAAATAATTGATAAGAAAATAAAAAAATATGGTTTTTGTAATACAATAATGATAAGAAAAATTGCTAGTAGTAATGCTGCTATTTTATTGCAAAATGCTTTTCCTACCATAGAAAAATATATTGACCATGTGCATACTGTTGATGGAGTACCTTTAAAAGTTCCTACTGACTTACAAGCAGAAATCAAAAGCATGTTTAAAAATATGTTAGGTTTGAAAAAGAGAGGAACTAATTTATTCTTTGCTGATATAGATAGTTTAGTGGAAAAAATGTTAAAAGAAAATAAATAGATATTATAAGAATTGCTAGCCAGTGGATGGCAAATTAAGTTTGTTTCATTATTATATATTTAAAAATATAAGTATTTAAATCCTAGTTCTTTATATACTTCTGATGCTCTAGGTAGATTTAAAAGATTAGCAAATATTAGATTATATAATTCATCGAATAGAAAGATAGCACAGATTGTATAACTTAATATTAAAAAGGCTTTTTTAGGTATCTTTTTCGCTAGATAAAAACAAAGTGGTACTATTAAATACATTAGTAATAAAGCTGATAATACAAAGACTAAAGCACTTCTTAGACATACATAACCATTAATATTACCAAAGCTTAATATTTCATTAGTATAATCCCAACATTTTATATGCATGATATGTTCCATGAAGGCTCCACCAATATATTCAAGTATACCAGTAGATATCATACTTACTATAAAAACAAATAAAGGATTCTTTCTTTTCTTATAAGTTAAAACATATATCAATATAGCACCCATGGCATAAATATTTATCCATGGTAAGAAATTACCTCCACGCCAGTATATTTCAGTCATACCACTATTAAAATAATAAAATACTACTTCGTAGAGCCATCCAAACATTCCTGATATTACTATTATTAAACAAAATATTCCTAACATAGTTTTTTTATCAAATTTATGATCTTTATTTAAATAATCTTTATACTTCTTCATGACTCTTAACTCCTTTAATACTTACAGTTTATCAAAAAAAGAGATGTATTTAAATATTTTATCAAGATAATGACATAATTGGACGTTTTACATAAACTATTATTGGAGTTGATATTATGTATAAATTGCCTATATTACCTTATTTGTTTCAAGATTTAGAGCCATATATTGATACTCATACAATGGGATTACATTATCATAAACATGAACAGAATTATTTAAATAAATTAAATGAATTGTTAGTAAAAAATAATTTTGATTATCGTTATGATATAAATGAACTATACTATCATCTAGATGAGTTTAATGAAAGTGATAGAGTAGATATTCTATATAATTTAGGTGGTGTCTTAAATCATAACTTATACTGGAAGAGTATGAGTCCTACTAGAATTTTACCAAGTGGAAGATTAAAAGAAGATATAGATAAGAAATATGGAAGTATTGATAAATTCTTTTTAGAGTTTAAAAATAAAGCCATGAGTTTAAAGGGTTCAGGTTATACCTTCTTAGTAGTAACAAGTGATGGTTCTCTAGATATTATAAATTTATCTAATCAAGAACTACCACAGTCTTTTGGTTATATTCCACTACTAAATATGGATATGTGGGAACATGCTTATTATTTAAATTATAAGAATGAAAAAGGAAACTATATAGATAATTTCTTGATAATTGCAGATTTTACTAACGCTAATAAACTTTATAATAGTTTGATGAAGTAGGTAATTGAGTGATAATTTAATCACTCTTTTTTAGTAAAATATTTTTTTCTGCTAATAATATAAGTGTAAAGTTAATCTCTTTTGTTTGTAAGATGTATTAAAATAAATTATACTATTATTAAAGATAGAAAGAAGTGATGATATGCTTTTAGATATAGTTATTTTATTAATAGGCTTTGTAATAATCATTAAATCATCAGATGTTTTAGTAGATGCTGCTTCATCTTTAGCTTTAAAGTTAAGAGTTCCTAAGATGTTAATTGCTCTTACAATTGTTTCCTTTGGTACTTGTGCTCCTGAAGTTGCTATATCTTTTAGAAGTGTTGCAAATGGTGATGGAGTTATGGCTTTTGCAAATGTTGTAGGTAGCTCGATTGTAAATGTTTTCTTAATTATAGGACTTGCTAGTTTCTTAAGGCCTATTAAAGTAAGACATGCTACTGTTAAAAAAGAATTACCATTACTTTTTATTGTTACAACAGCTTTCTCTTTTTTAATGCTTGATGCAGTATTTAATCCAATAACTTCAAATACTTTTTCAAGAAATGATAGTTTTATTTTAATATTATTATTTTGTATGTTTATTCTTTATTTAGTGGGAATGTTATTTAAAAAGAATAGAAAAGATGATGAACAAGTAATAAGTAAGTATTCTGCTATTATGTCTTGTCTACTTTTAGTTGTTACAATTATCTTAATAGTTTATAGTAGTGAGATGATTGTAGACTCTGCTAAAGCGATTGCAAGTGGACTAAATATAAGTGAGAAAGCAATTACTATGACTGCTATCGTAATAGGTACAAGTTTACCTGAGATGATTATGACAGTAACAAGTGCTAGAAAAGGTGAGTTTGATATGGCTATTGGAAATATTATTGGTACTAATATCTTTAATATATGTATAGTTTTAGGACTACCTATTCTTATTTTTGGAGATATAGTCCTTGAAGGCTTTGGCTTTATTGATATACTTGCAGTATTCTTATCTTCATTTCTTTTGTTTGTCTTTGCAAGAAGTGAAAGAGAAGTTAGTAAAAAAGAAGGAACTATTATGTTAATAGTGTTTGTCCTTTATTATGTATATATGTTATTCTTTTAGTATATTAAATGGAGGTGCTACAGAATGGAAAAAAATGAAGTAATAGATGCAATAAAAATTTTAAGAAAATATAATACAGAGACTAATAGAATAGAAGCTAAGAGTGCTTTATTAGGTTTTCCTAAAAAGTGTTATGATACAATATCTAGTTTTTCTAATAAATATGGTGGCATTATTATTTTTGGCTTAAATGAAGATGATAATTTTAAAACAGAAGGTGTTTATGATATTAATGATTTACAGAAACAAATAACTTCTTTATGTAGTGATGCTATGGTTCCTAGAGTTAGAACGGATATACTACCACTTGAGTTTGAAGGTAAGAATATTCTTGCAGTAAAAATTGAAGAATTAAGACAAAATAAAAAGCCTTGTTATTATAAACCTAAAGGATTAAAAGCAGGTTCTTATACAAGAGAAGGTGATAGAGATGAGTTATTGACTGATTATGAGATTTATGCTTTTGAAAGTTATAATGATCATATTTTTGAAGATACAAGACCAACTAAAAAATCTAGTATTGAAGATTTAAATAAAGAAAGTTTAAAAGAATATCTTAATAAAATAAAAGAGTTAAAACCAAACTTTTCTAAAAACAGTTATGAAAAAAATTTAAAACTATGTGGTATAGTTGATAGCGATAACAATAAAATATATCCAACACTTGCAGGAACACTTATTTTTGGTGATTATCCTCAAAGTTTTTATCCACAATTATTTGTCGCTTGTTCTGTCATACCAGGAACAAAATTAGGTGATGTTGGCTCTTTAGGAGAAAGATTTATTGATAATCAAAGAGTAGAGGGAACTATAGAAGAGATGCTTGATGGTACTATGAGATTTTTAAGAAGAAATATGAAGACTAGAGTAATAATAGATTCTAATGGTAAAAGAGAAAATAGAACTGAATATCCTTTAGAAGCATTAAGAGAGGCTGTTGCCAACGCTTTAATCCACAGGGATTATAGTAAAGAAACAGAAAGCGCCTTTATTTCTGTTTATATGTATGAAGATAGAGTAGAGATTTTAAA
>CALVIP010000018.1 GCA_944331715.1 uncultured Bacilli bacterium | reverse complement strand
ATATCTTTGTTAGTTACTTTAGTACCAAGTTCAGTTACCATAACACCATTTACTGTTACTCTACCTTCTTTAATTAAAAGCTCAGCTTTACGTCTTGATGTAACTCCTGCATTTGCTATTACTTTTTGTAATCTTTCCACTTTAATCACTACCTTTTATAATTTCTTAACTTTTTGTCTATTTAGCTTTTTATCTAAAAAATCTACTATACCGTCTTCATTATTAGATTTAGCAATATCTTTAGCATTTTCTTTAATTACTTCTAAAGCATTACCCATCGCTACACTTAATCCTACTTCCTTCATTACTTCTAAGTCATTTAGTCCATCACCAAAGAAAATCATTTCATCTAAACTTATATTTTCCATTTTACCTAATTCTTTTAAAGTATTCGCTTTATTTACTCCTTTAGGATTTAAAACAAGCCACTTATCAGTACTTCCTGAATCTTGCATTATAAAACAATTAATATCTTTGTACCTAGCTTTTATTAGTTCATAATAATCATTAACTTTACTTTTATCTTTTAAGAATAAATTCATTCTAGCTACTTGTTCATCTATTTCATCTATACTATCAATATCTTTAATAAAATCAAGATTACTCTTTTTCTTTTGTAAATATGTATAATAAATATTATCAGTTATATAATCTATTTGGTCACAGTAATCTTCTATTCCATTTGTAATATCTTTAGCATCATTAATATCAATAGTTCCCTGATAAATCATACTATCATCATTGACATTATAAATAGATACTCCATTATTTATAATAAGATAATTAAATATATCTACTGGTACTACTGCCTTTATACTTTTTAATGTTCTTGCAGTTACTCCTACTATTAAGTAACCCAAATCTTTATATAATTTCAAAATATTTTTTGTGTTTTCTGATATAGTCTTATCATCTCTTAAAAGAGTACCATCAAAGTCCATGGCAATTAATTTATAATTCATTTTCCCTACCTCCTATTATAATTAATGGAACTAACATTTCATCTTCGGTTAGACCTGCATGCATTGAAGTATATTTCACAGACTTTTCATTATATCTAAAATATTTATTTGAAATAGCAACTGCTAAGTAATCTCCTAAAGAATCTTTAAAATATTTATTTTCTCTACCTTTCCCAAATAATTTATTTTTTATTACTTCTTCTTTAGTATATAAAATAAAATCATCTTTAAAGTATTTATTAAATAATTGTTCAAACTCCTGAGTTTTTCCCTCTTTTATAAAGAAAGCACAGGCTCTACCTTCTATAGAAATATCGTGTTTTAATAGACAAAATATATCTTTATAATCACTTAATGTTATATCTTCAGAGTTTATATGTCCATGGTCTGCTGTTACTATAACAAGAGTATTAGTATCTTTTAATTTTTCACATAATTCTTTAGTGCTTTTATCAATTTCTTCATATAGTTTTACAGTAATATTAGAATCAGTACCTTCATTATGTGTAGTATGATCTGGTTCATCATAATAAGCATAAATAAACTTTTTACCTTTTTCTTTACATAGATTTACTACTTTATTATTTAAATCTTCTAAATTATTATAAGCATTATCTCCAAAAGGCATCAATTTAAAAGCTTTATATTTTTCATTTATTAAGTCTATAATACTTTTATAAGAAAAATATTTATGGGCAATATTTTCTTCAGATACTAATATATCGGTATCTTTTTTAGTGTTTAAGAACATAGTAACTGTCTCATCAATTTCTTTAAAATATAAATCCCAACCTAACCAACCATGCTCACAAGGATTTAAGCCTGATAAAAGGGAGTTAGTAGATGCTGTTGTAGTTGGAGGAAAAACGGCTTTAATATCAGTTACTTTATTTATTCTTAAAAATGACTTTTCATCTAAGTTTCTATCCATGATATTAGAACCCATTCCATCATAAATTAATAATACTACATTATCATAATTATTTTCTTCTAAAACTTTATCCAATTCTTTTAATGTTTTATGATATGGTTTTATATCAAAATACTTTAAAATAGAATTTGTAAGATTAGTTAAACATTTTTCATAATCAGGATATATTACTTCCATTATTCATCACTCCATTTTAAAGAAAAAGAAGATATTATGCTATTTCTACTAGAGATAACTTATTATCTTCATGTACAAAGATAAGTGTAGCTTTAGTAGGATAATCCATATCTTCTTTATATTTTAGGGAAACTTCTACCTGATAAGCAGAATCATCCGTAAAATCTGTTCCTATAGTATACTCTATATTCTCAACATTTTCAACAGTTACTTCAGTAACTTCTGGTAATTGTTGGTCTCTATTACCATAAATATCATTTTCTACATACTTATAAACTGTATCTTCTGCTTTTTCTAAGAAGTTAGTTTTAGCATCAGTATGAACAAAATCAATACCACCTACATCTGTATTAGCAAGTTTATCATTTAAAGTATAGAAGTCCATTATAAACATTTTACTAATCTGTTCAACATAAGCTTTTTCATCAACATCTTTCTTACTTAAAATGTCTTTTAGTTCTTGAAATGCCTTTTTATATCTATCATTTCTTGTAGATTTAAGGGTATATCCATACTCTGCTATTTCATTTTCAACAGTTGCTGTTTTAACTGCTTTAGGTTTTACACTTTCATAAGCAAGGAATCCTAAACCTGTGCTTATTAAGATAATTGCAATTATCAATATTACTTTTACTTTTTTCTTAAGTTTCATAGTTTTTCTCCCCTCTCTAATTCTCTTTAGATACGGCTTCTTCTTCACTATTAGGATTAAATAAATCAAAGACAATAGCTTTATTAGAAACATCTAATAATTTTTCAGCATATTCATTATTTTCTGTTATATAATTTTCATCTATTATCTCATCTTTAAGAAGCTTATACTCACCTTTTTGACTATTATAATACATTTTATTTGTTACCCAATTTCCATTAGGAAATACTACAATATTATCACCTTTTGTTTCAAATATATCATGGCCTAGAGCATATTTATTATAGAAACCTAACATATTACCAATGGTAGGCATTACATCATACATTCCCATGGTATAGTCAACTTCTCCTTTTACTGCACCATCTTTAGTCCAAATTATAAGTGGTACCTTACGATCTAGTTCATAATCAAAACTATCATAATCTACATATGTAGGATCATCTTCAGCTTTTATATCATCAGTTGCAGGATCATAATTATACATTAAGTTAAATTCACTTCTTGGAAGTCTAGCATCATGATCTCCAAAGATGATTACTGCAGTATTATCTAAAAGTCCTGCTTCATCCATTTCACTGAAGAACTCTCCTAAGGCTTCATCAGCATAATGAACTGATTTAAAGTAATTACCTAATTTAGTTCCTTCTAAGTAAGGAGCTTCTATCTCTTCAGTTGTTCCATCTTCATTAGTTATTGTTGTTTTCATTGTAACAGAAAACTCTCCATATTTATCAGTATCAGAGAATGGTGTATGATTTGTTAGTGTTATTATATAACCATAGTATTTATCATGTTCTTCACTGATTTTCTTTAACTTCTCTACTGACTGGGCAAAGAATGATTTATCAGATAGTCCAAGTCCTATAACATTTTCATCATCTACTTCATAGGTTTCTTTACTATAGAACTTATCATATCCTAATGATTCATGCATAGCACGTCTATTCCAAAAGTCTCCATTATTAGCATGCATACTAAAGGTATAATAGCCTTTATCTTTTAGTAGTGATGGGGTTGAGATATAAGTTCTATCAAAATAGCTTACAAAAGCTGTTCCATTTTGAGTTGGCATAAGACTAGTATTATAAGTTAATTCCGTATCACTACTTGTTCCTACACTTACTTGAGAATAGAAATTATTAAAATATAATCCTTCTTTAATTAATCTATTTAAATTTGGTGTTACTTCTTCACCATTAAAGGTTCTATTAATAGCAATTCCTTGCAAAGACTCAGCATGGATTACAATGACATTACGTCCTTCAAGAACATTGGTATATTCATTAGTATAATCTTGTTCATCATTTCTATCTTTGTAATACTCAGTAAATTCTTTTTTAGCATCATCATATCCAAACATAGCAGAAATTTTAGGTTGAATACTTGCAATTATATCATTACCTTGGTACATATAAATACCAAATCTCATAACAATATACTCTCTATTCCATTGTTTAACAAATCTACTAATTTCAAGACTTGATAAAGATACTATGAATAAAAGAAGAACAATACCACCTGCTATAATGGTGTTTTTAAACTTTCTAATTCTCTTTTCTTTAGTATAGATTTTATATTTATCTTTCTTTGTAAGACGATGATAATAATATATAAAGAAAATAAGTGGAAAAATATAAACTAAATCTTTTATTTGTAAAACATTTTCAACTACAGCATCTCCTACTTCTCCTATGTACTGAGTAAGTGATAACATAGAGACACTTGCAAATGATGTATAGAATGTATAATAAGCAGAGTTTATTGTACATATTGCAGTAAAGATGATAGCACATACTAATAGATAGATATATCTTTTCTTTCCTTTAAATAAATATGAGAATGATCCTATAATAGTAACCACTGCTATATCTGCAATAATTGGTTTAAATGATAAATAGTTCTCCATTGTAGGCATAGTAAAAAATCTAAGTAATGTAGAGTTTAATACACACACTAAAACATAGACAAGGAAAAGTCTATTATCTTTAAAGAAATTACTTATCATTTTTTCTTCTTTTACTTTTTTTAGTTTCTTTATAATTTTATCTTTAAATTTAATTAGTTTTTTCTTCATAATTACCTCACTTCCTAGACATTATATCATTTTACTTTGTATTTTTCAATTTCCTATACTTAATATAACAAAATTGATAGATTACTTTGTAAATAATTAGAAGTATAAAGATAATCTGACTAAAGAGAACTATTACAAACATATTATCATATTGATAGATGTTTGCAGTATCTGTTAAAGAGATATTATTGCTAATTGCTAAAGAGATAAAGTTTGTGAATAGATAAAGATGTATGATGGTAAATATATAAGTAATAGTTTTATTTAGTTTAGTTAAGTTGTTTTTTAAAGATGTATATATTAATAAGATTAAAGAGATAATTGCTGTTATTATATAAAAGATAATATTAGGAAAATAGAAACATCTCATAATAGTTTTAATTATTTCACTTAAAACAGTTACTATATCATCAAAGAAATAGAATACTAATAAGGAGAAAAAGAAGATAATAAGAGCGATTATGGCAATTTTAACTTTATTATTTTTCCTTTTTTCATTATACAATAAAAATATAAGGAGAATAATAAAGATTAAAAGTATTTCAATCGTTAAGAATGATTGAAATGGTAGTGTTATAAATGTCATTAATTGTTCTAGTATACTTAAGTCCATATTTTTCCTCCCTTTTATTCTTATATTTCTTCAAAAATGTAGATTGTTTGATTATAATCATCATTATGAGTACAAGTTATTAGAGTTAATGTTTTGACATTGGGATTACGATATATTGCAACAGTTCCTGTCTTAGCTTGATTATATATATTAGTTAAACGATAATTATAGGTATTAGCATTATAACTAACACTGGCTTCATCACCTATCTGTAATTTATATAGTTTATCAAAAAATGATATATAAGCATTACCTGAATGAGCCATAAGAATAAAGTTTCCTAGAGGAACATCCGGATAATTAGATTCATTAGCAATAGTTATATTATATTCTATATTGTTATATCTTGATTCTTTAGATACAAAGCCTCTTCTTAGTTTGATTTTAGGTATTGATAACTCTCCTATATAAGAATAATTAGCTTTTTTATCATTTTCTTCCGCTTCTGTAATGTTTTCAGTAGTTACTTGTAAATTTTCAGTATTTATATCACTAATAGTTGTTTTATCATTATTTTCATTAATATTTAATTGAAATATGGCAAGTCTCATCTCTTCAAAGACTTCTCCCTTTAATTTCTTTAAGGGAGTACTTATAAATATTAGTATTCCTACTATAAGGAAGAAAAAGCCAACCTTAGGAAGTTGGCTTTTTATGTTTTTACTTTTTCTTTGCATTTTTTGGTCTTTTAGCCACAACTATTAGGAGAATACCTGCTATTATAACTAGTGCTCCTATTCCATATACTAAGTATGATGTACTAGCTGTATCTGGAACATTAAGAGTAGGTGCTTCTAAATCAAAAGTTATAGGTGTAGATGGTCTTTCAATAAGGCCAAGTAAAGCTCTTTGTAATTCTGTTCTTACATCACACATTTTAGTTTCAGGATTTAATACACCACCGGCATTAGTACAAGCACTTTCATCTGCATAACAATCTTTTCCAGGATTCTCACTAGCACAAGTTCCTTGATCTACAACTCCAACTGACACTTCTTCATAAGTCGGACTCGGATTATAAATGAATGCATCATATAAATCAGCAAAATATCCAACAATAGTGATATTCACTTTAAAGTTTTCAGATTGGACATCAGCAATTGGAACACGAAGTTTAAATCCTTGACTAGCATTTATATTATCACTAGCAATTGGATTATTATTTTCATCTACTATTTCAACAGTACCAACAGAACTATTTATTTGTACAGAATAGCTTTCAAAACTAGTATTACTGCTTGTTGGTTTAATTACACTAGTTTCAATATAATCATTTGTCATAGTATAACTAATATTATTTTCATCTACTATTACATCTTGATTACCATTATTTACTAGATAATTATTTTCATTATCAACTGCTCCTTGTACTAACTTTACAACATATTGTCCATAAGTTGAGTCAGCTTCAATAGCATCTTTATCAGCTGCTGATAAATTGTTATAGAATTTATAATTACCTCCATCAAATTTTCCATCTTCTGATGTGGTTTTACTACTTAAATCATATGATATATAATTTTGATTATCATCGAATCCATTCGCTCTATCAATATACCACCATACTGCAAGTTGAGTTATGTAATAATTTGTAGAACTATCACTAGTAGGCTCATCATTTTGAAGTATATAAATTAAGCCTGGATAATCACTTGTTCTATTATCACTACTACCATCTAAGACACTAGCTATTTTAACAGAGTTACCTTTTACATAAGTATGATTACCAATCATACCTAATCTTCTATCCATACAATAAATGAAACTTAATCTTTCTCCAGATGATGTTACACCATAAAACTCATTTGGAAGATATATATCTGATATTAAAGCTTTACCTTCATCTGACATACCAGATTTAAAACTATCAGGTAATTGTTGTAAAAATCCTGCCGCATAACTTTCTTTAGGACTAATAAATATACCAATTACTAATAATATTGCTATTAAACAACAAGAAATAATACCTATTTTTTTTACATCGTTCATTGCTTTGTCCATTTTATCTTGGTTTCTTTTTTCTTTACTTCTTTTTATTTGTCTTTTTGAACTCATTTTAGAACTCATATAATCACCTTACCTTATTTAGAGTATAGCAAAAGGGAATGTTTTTTTCAAGAAATTTCAAATATTCTTTTAGGATAAAATTTATTATTGTAAATATTTGTATATATATTTAAAAGAAAAATAAGAGATTATTATTCTAATCCCTTACTTATTAACTCGATTGCCCTTTTTGGATTATCAATTATTAGTTGATGTATATCCTCTAGCTTTCTTAGCTCTTTAATAAATTCTATTTCTTCTTTAGCCATATTAACAATCTTCTTATTTTTTCCCTTTGTTTTGACAGGGGTGTCATATCCTAAAAGATAGTCAACATCAACATCTAGTACCTTTCCTAATTTTGTTAGGGTATCCAAAGTTGGAGTTCTCGTGCCATTTTCATAACAACAAATACTTACTTTTGTAACATTTACACGCTCGCCCAACTCTCGTTGCGTTAAACCACTGTTTATTCGCAACTCTTTTAAACGTTTACTTAAAAGCATATTTGTCTCTCCTTATTTACTTGTTTACTAAGACTATAAATCTTTTCCCTAGTAGAAGTCAATCGTTATTTTAAAATTATTGAAAAATAAGTCTAAAAATGGCTAATTATCGATATTTTTGACATTGCTTTTCTTCTTATTTGACAGAAATGTAACTTTGTCTGCAACTACTTCTAGAAAGTATCTAGAACCTTCTTCTGTCTTAATAATATTACTTTGTAAACGTCCTCTAATACCTACTATATCACCAACTTTACAATATTCTTTAGTAAGTTTAGCTTTCTCTTCCCAAAGAGTGCAATTTATAAAGTCTGTTTCATATACACCGTCCATATTCTTAAAGGAACGTGGTACTGCTAAAGAAAGTGTGCCTACTTTCTTACCAGATTCAGTTTCTTTGATATCGATATCTTTAGTTAGACGTCCTACTAAAATTAAGCTATTTAACATATAATTCCTCCTTTCGCAACTAAGGTAACATAGTTTTAAAATCCATGCAAAAAGAGAAAATTAAAAATTCAAGACTTTTTTACTCTGATTTTTCAATTTTCACTAGGCAGTTTTTAAAAATTCAGAGCTAAAATTTCTTGAATTTGCAAAATTACAAGTTTTTTTTCAAAATTTGATTTAGTTCAACGGCATACTCCATTGGTAGTTCTTTTCTAAACTCTTCTAGGAAGCCTAATACTATTAATTCTTCACAAATTTCTTTAGGTATTCCTTTACTTTCAAGATAAAATATATTAGCATCATTTATCTTAGAAACAGTCGCTTCATGTTCAATGGTACTACTATTATTAGAGACTATATTTGTAGGTATAGTATCACTAATACTATCTTTATCTAGTATTAAAGTGTCGCATTTTATCATAGAGTATGAATTAGTGGCATCTTCTTTAATCTTAACATCACCTCTATAAGTGGCATTACCTCCACTTCTAGCGATACTTTTAGATATTATTTTACTGTTTGTATTCTTACCTAGATGAATCATTCTAGCACCAGTATCCTGGATTTGATTATTACTTGCAACAGCGATACTAATACATGTACCAGTAGAATTATCTCCTTTTAGAATGCAACAAGGATACTTCATAGTTAGTTTACTTCCAATATTGCCATCAATCCACTCCATAGTACCGTTTTCTTCGACCAAGGCTCTTTTAGTAACTAGGTTATAGACATTAGGAGCCCAGTTTTGAATTGTTGTATAACGGCATTTACTATTTTTCCCTACATATATTTCTACAACGGCAGCATGAAGTGAAGAAGTAGCATAAGTAGGAGCGGTACATCCTTCTATATAGTGAAGCTCACTATCATCATCTACTATGATTAAAGTTCTTTCAAATTGTCCCATTCCTTTACTATTGATTCTAAAGTAACTTTGTAATGGTCTATTTAGTTTAGTATGAGGTGGTATATAGATAAAACTTCCACCTGAGAAAACAGAACTATTTAAGGCTGCATATAAATTATCAGTATTTTTAACTATCTTACCAAAATACTTTTTTACAAGAAGAGGATATTCTTTAATAGCATTATCAATGGATGTAAAGATTACTTTTTTATCTGTAAGTTCTTTAAGCATATTATGATATATTACTTCACTTTCATATTGAACCCCCATACCAGCCATATATTGTTCACTTTCAAGTACACCTAATTTATCTAATTCACTTTTAATTGGCTTCATAACTTTAGACCAGTCATCAGTTAATTCATCAGTTGCACTCTTATAATAGATAATATCATCAAAGTTAAGTTTAAACTCAGGTCCAAAAGGTAATGTTTTATTCATCTTTTCAAAGTATTCATATGATTTTATTCGATAATCTTTTACCCAAGTATCTTCTTTTTTATGAGTTGATATCTTTATTATATTATCTTTAGTTAGTCCTTTAATCTCCACTTGTTTCCTCCTTTAGAATCTTTTTAATTGTATCGACAGGAAGAAGGGCACAGTGTTTTCTATTAGGTTGCATATAGATAGTATCATAGGCCATAAGTTCTCCTAGTTTTTCTTCATCATAGTCTTTTTCATCTATTAAGTGTTCATAGTTTTCTATTAAATCTTTAACATCACTAACACTCTTTCCTATTATCTTTCTTAAGAAGATAGAGGTAGCAGAAGTTGAGATAGCACATGCTTCCCCATCAAAATTAGCATCTACTACTTTGCCATCTTCTATTTTTAGTTCAATATCGATATTATCAATACAAGATTCATTATTAGTATTCGCTTTTTTATACCCAGCTTCTCCTTTTAATCCTTTATGATAAGGATTATTATAATTATCTAATATTACTTCTCTTTTTAGTTCTCTATCCATAAATACTCCTCCTATAGTATTACTTTAAATAAATCATCTGACTTTTCTAATGCTTCAACAAGTTTATCTATTTCTTTCTTAGTATTATAAAAATATAAGCTTATACGACAAGTATTTTTAATATTTATTTCATCTTTTAAGATTTTAGCACAGTGATTACCTGCTCTTACACAAATATTATAGTGATCTAGATAGATAGCAGTATCTTGACTAAATATTCCTTCTAGATTGAATGCTAGGATACCACTATCACTATTCTTATTATATAAAATTACTTTGGTATTACTTTCTAGTTTAGAAACAAGATATTTCTTTAGTTCCTTTTCATATTCATAAATTTTATCCATACCAATACTTTGTAAGTAATCAATTGCAGCGCCTAGTCCTATTACTTCGGCGATAGGAGGAGTTCCTGCTTCAAATCTTGTAGGAATGCTTTTATATTCAACTTCTCCTGTTACTTCAAAGTATTGATTCATACCACCACCGTATTCTATAGGTTTCATCTTTTCTAAATATTCTTCTTTAGCATAAAGTACTCCTACTCCTGTTGGTCCTAACATCTTATGACCTGAGAATGTTAAAAAGTCAATATCATCTTTAATAACATCTGTTTTCATATGAGGAACACTTTGGGCTCCGTCTACTACTAATATTATGTTATGTTTATGAGCGATTTTACTTATTTCATGAACATCTCTTACATCTCCTACTACATTAGTAATACTTGCAATAGAGATTACTTTAGTATTTTCTGTTATCGAAGTAATTAATGCTTCTAGAGTTAGTTCATGATTATCATTTAGAGGAATATAACTTATCTTTATATTTTTTATTTTAGAGAGTTCTAACCAAGGTAAGACGTTTGAGGCATGTTCACTTTTAGTAAGTAGAACTTCATCTCCTTCATTTAAATAATCTTTCATAAAACCGAAGACTATCTTATTAAGAGAATCTGTCGCACCACTAGTAAAAACTATTTCTTTACTACTTTTAGCATTTATAAAGTCTTTTACTTTATCTCTAACCTTCTCATATTCTTCACTTGCTTTTAAAGATATTTTATAATCTCCTCTATGAATATTCGCTCCATAGTTATAGTAATAATCATTCATCGCTTCAACTACACATTTTGGTTTTAGAGTAGTCGCTCCATTATCAAAATATATTATGTTATTGTTTAAAATAGGAAAATCTTCACGATTAATAATAATCACCTCCTCATTACTTTATCTAAAATATTATCAAGTACACTTTCATAATCAATTGGTAGTTCTACCACTTTCATAAAGCCATTTAATAGTAGATTAAAAGCTTCTTTTTTACTTATTCCCTTTGTTTCTAAATAGAATAATAATTTCTCATCAAAAGGTCCTGTGTAAGCGGAATGATTAGCAATAGAATCAAACTCATCTATAAAAAGATTTGGTTTTATTGAACTTTTTCCTTCATCTAAATTAATTATTCTACTAGATTGATTACATATTGAACCTATCATACCCTTTTTAATATAACCATTGACACTAAACTTTAAATCTCCTTTACCATAACTAATTCCATGACATGTAACATTACTTGTTGTTTCTTTATTTTTATGATAAACATTTACTTCATTAGTTATCTCTTTATCAGTAACAGCCATTTCATAAAAGTCTAGTTTAGCATTATTATAAATATTAATATTAGCAGTAATACTTTCTCTTGTAATATTATAAATAGTTGTAGAGTTTAAAATATTAAAATCAACTTTTATATTATTTTTAGTTACAAGATATAGTTTTACATTATCACTTTCAACACTTATAGTAGTATCTTTATCTAGTTCTAATTTAAAGGTGCCTTCTTTACTAAAACTTATAGCACTATCTAATAATATATTATTCATAATTTTCACTAGGCTCCACTTCATTTACCCCGGTAAAACCTGTTTTTTCTATTTGTTTAGCAAGAGTAATATCTCCTGTTTTAATTATCTTACCATCTTTCATCTCATGGACATAATCTGGTTTAATTAAATCTAGAACTCTACTATAGTGAGTAATAATTAGAACACTTGTATCTTTATTTTCTTTTAAGTAATCATTAATATTATTTGCAACTACTTTTAGACTATCTACATCTAATCCACTATCTAATTCATCTAAGATAATAAAACTAGGTGTTAATACTTTTAATCCTAAGACTTCATTTTTCTTTCTTTCACCACCAGATAATCCTTTATTAATAGATCTATGCATAGCATCTTTTGGTAGATTTAGCGAGTCTAATTCTTTTTTCATCTTAGTAATAAAAGAATATAGATTAGTATCACTACCTCGCTCTTTTAAAGCAGTTCTTAGGGCTTCACTATTACTTACACCATCGATAATAGATGGGTCTTGCATAAGTAGGTAAATACCCTTTCTTGCTATTTCATCAGTTGTTAAATCATTTAGAGTCTTTCCATTATAAGTAATAGAACCACTTTCTATAACATAATCAGGATGATGCATTATTGCTTTTGATAAAGTACTCTTACCTACTCCATTAGGTCCCATAATAGCATGTATTTCTCCTTTATCAATAGTAAGAGAAAAATCTTTTAAAATCTCTTTATCAGTATCTTTTATTTTTACATTTAACTTATCTATTTTAAACATATTATCACCCTTTCTAATTGTATGATAAATTATATTATTAAATTGTCAATATTTATGTTAAAAGACATGCTTAGTATAACACATAATTGCTTATATTTAAAGGATTTGATAAAATAATAGATAAGAGATATAGAAAGATAGTGGTTTTTATGTATAACAAAAAAATGAATAGATTAATGATAGGACAAGCATTGCTCTTTGGACTTATAATTGTCTTCTTTGGTATTATTATTGTTAGAGAAAAAGTACCTAGTTTAAAGTCTAAAAATGTAGAAGAAGATATCAATACTTATTATGAAGAAAAATATAGTGATTTAGATGTATCTAAAGGAGATTTAAAATATAATAAAGACGATAATAGTTATAGCATTACCTATTACGATAAAGATTATAAAGAGTTAAACTTTACTATTACTTCTTTAAATAATAAGATTACTGATAATTATAAAGATAACTATGTAAAAGGAAAAGATGTTCTTAAGAGGGCAAGTAAAGATGTATTAGATAAATATAAAGATATTTTTTCTAATACTAATTATGAAAATATAAAAGTAGAGTTTAAAGATTTAGATGAGTATAATAAAGCTGAAGTGGTGGATATTTTAGAAGGTAATATTTATAATACAGATTATTACTCTGTTAGTTATTATGTTAAAGTAGATAGTTTAGATGAAGTTTATCTTAATAATTTAATCAATAGTTTTAATACTATTGCTGCTGATAATGGTTTGGTTACAAATAATTATAGTGTTACTTTTGATAATAATGGTATAATAAAGATAGTTGAAGGAGGAAATTTTAATGAATGATTGTTTATTCTGTAAAATAATTAAAGGAGATATTCCATCTTATAAAGTCTATGAAGATGATAAAGTATTAGCTTTCTTAGATGTTAATCCTAATAGTGATGGTCATACTTTAGTAATACCTAAAGAACATTATGAAAATTTATTTGAGACACCTAATGAGTTAATAATTTATATGATAGATACTATTAAGACTCATATTTATCCTATATTAAAAGAGAAACTTAATATTGATGGTTTAACTATTTGTCAAAATAATTATTATGGACAAGATGTTAAACATTATCATATTCATTTAATACCAAGATATAATAGTGATAGTTTTAAATGTACTTTTGATAGTAGTAAAGTTAGTGATATTAAAGATGTTTATAAAAAGTTAAAAACTGAGTAGAGGTTTATTCTTTACTCAGTTTTATTTTTATCTCTTTTAAATGAATATGTCATAAAGTCATCAAGAATATCATATTTATCTTCTTTATTCCTATAATTAATATATATGTACTGAAGAATTGATAAGGCATCATCTTTTCCATCTTTAGTAATTACTTTAGATATTTTTTCCTTTGCTACTCCACAATTTGGTAATGTATGCATATTCCATTTATCTACAATATTACTATCAACATTACTATAATTACCATACATTTCTTTAGCATAAATATATCTAGTGGAATTTCCTTTATTTTTTTCTTCTAAATTATATTCTTTTATTTCATCAATATCATCATATTTAAAATCTATTCCCTCTTCTAAATCTAATAATAGATACTTTTGTGTCTTTATTCCTTCATAGATTTTTTCAAAAACTTTTTCTTTCTTTTCATCGTCTTTTAAATAGTCTTTGGATAAAAATTCTTTTCCCCACTCTTCTATTAATCTTTTTCTTTCTTCTATAGTTTTACCTTTATAAAAACCATAGCCATCTACTTCATTGAAAGCTCTATGAAATTTATATTTAATCCATACATCTAGATTTTGTAGAAGGCCATCAAAACCTTTGCTAAAAAATATTTTGGAAGTTTTTTCTAAACCATTTGAATTAAATCCTATACGTGGTTGTAATCCTACTTCTTGTATATTCATTAGATTTTCTTCTCCTGTAAAATGGAAAAAAGATTCCTTTAATCTATCATTTAAAACTATTGTTTTTATATAATCCTTATCGACCATTAATTATCACTACTTTCAAATATAGTATAGCATAATTTCATATAAGATTATTTAAATATTTATAGTTATCTTTCAAAGTTTTACGGTTATAATCGCAAAACTTTTTATTTTTCTATTTTTTGCGATTACAAGTTATTTTAAAAAGAAACTAAAGATAAAGTCAGTAATTATTAATATTAAAAGAATTATTGAGATAAATTTAGGAATCTTTTTTATAAACTTATCAGTTAGAGGCTTTACTACATATAAGAATATTAGACATGCTGTTCCCCATACTAGACTTACTTCTAAAGATATATATTTACCAAAGTTATATTTCATGTCAGTATAATCCCAAAAACTTTTATGAAAAATAAACTCTGTTAAATAACCACCTATTAGTTCTATAATTGTTAATATTACTGTAACACTTATAAATAAGATAATAATTTTTTGCCATCTTTTTATCTTTAAATTATTAAATATTAGTCTTGTTAGAGAAATCATAATAATTACACCGAAACCATAAATAGGCATCCATGGTCCATAGAAAGGATTACTAGTAAAGTCTCCTGTTAATATTAACTGTAATATATTTTCATAGATAAATCCTAGGATAGCGAAAAAAAGAAAATTATTTAAATAATAATACATAGTATCACACTCTTTTCTATATTATTATTAACAATTTTCTTTATATAATACAAAAAGAAACTCTAAAAAAGAGCTTCTTAATTAATAAGTCATGCAAGAACCTAAGATGATAGCTAGTAAGATATATAATACAATTATGATTAGAAAACTATTTCTTGGTCTTGATGAACAGCAGCTGGTAGTTACTGTTTGATTATTTGAACAAGACATTTTTACACCTCCTTTTTATACCTTAGCAGACAGCACCTATTATAATAACTAGTAAGATAAATAATACTAATATAATAGCGCTGTTTGAATTACAATTACCCATAACTTAATCCTCCTTTTTTCTAGTGTTCACATTATTCTATGGTAAATATTAAAAAAGTGTGATAAATTTGCTTTATTTTATTTGCAAGTTAGGTAAGATAATGCTATTATATTTATTGAATTGATAAGGAGGAAATTAAATGAAAAAAATAGTTAAAGTGACAGCAAGTGCTCTTGCAATATGCTTACTTGTTACTGGTTGTGGTAATAATGCTGAACTTAAAGATAATAATACAGTTGTTAAAACTGATGAAGGAAAGATTACAGCAGATCAGTTATATGAAAGTTTAAGAGATAAGTATGGTATTAGTGTTTTAATTGATATGATTGATCACCAATTATTTGATGAGAAATATGAAACTGATGAGACTGAAGAAGAAACTATTAATGCCCAAATTGAACAAATGAAGTCTCAATACAATAATGATGAGGAAGCTTTTCAAGCAGCAATTACTCAATATTTAGGTGTTGAAGATGAAGATGAATTAAGAGATATGTTATCACTTGAATATAAGAGAAATCTAGCGATTGAAGAGCATGTTCAAGACAGTATTACTGATGATGAGATAGAGAAATATTATGATGATGAAGTTATTGGTGATATTAAAGTTAGACATATATTGATTAGTCCTGAAACTACTGATGATATGTCTACTGAAGAACAGACTGAAGCTGAAGAGAAAGCTAAGAAAGAAGCAGAAGATTTAATTAAAAAGTTAGATGATGGTGCTGACTTTGAAAAACTTGCTAAAGAATATTCTGATGATACTGGTAGTGCTAGTGATGGTGGTTTAATTGATTACTTTAATAAAGATGATAATATGGATGAAGCTTTCTTAAATGCATCAATTGATCTTGAAGAAGGTAAATATACAGAAGAGCCTGTTCAATCTAGTTTTGGTTATCATATTATTCTTAAGTTAGATCAAAAGAAGAGACCTAAACTAAATAAGGTTAAAAATGATATAATAGAGACTTTAGCAGAAGAAAAGTTAAATGAAGATGCAGCACTTAGATATAATGCTTTAATAGAGATTAGAGAAGAGGCTGGTATTAAGTTTAACGATGATAGCTTAAAGAAAGATTATGATGATTTAATGCAACAATTATTAGATAGTGTTAATAGTAGTAGCACTGCTAGTTAGTAGTAATAAAATTTAATAGTTAAGAGAAGTACACATTTTAGGTTACTTCTCTTTTTTGACAAAATAGATACTTTGTGGTATAATATGCGACACAAGAGACGAAAGGGATGAAATAATGAGAAAAGATATAACTCTAGAAACTAAGGAAAGATTAA
>CALVIP010000017.1 GCA_944331715.1 uncultured Bacilli bacterium | reverse complement strand
CAATTTTAATAGACAAAATGACTTAGATAATCTCTAGGCCATTTTTATATCATTTCAAAAACTGTCCGGTTATAAGAATAGAATAAGATATAAATGTTTCTATGTTTATATCTTTTTTTCTTATCTATTGTTTACAAACAAACGTTTATAGAGTATAATGGACTAGAAAGAGGTAGTTATGAATAAAAAAGAGATATTTTATGATGAAATAAATTATATTAAAGATGAATCTTTAAGAAAAAGTCTTGGTGAGTTAATAGAATTATTACCAGATTATTTCTTTAAAGAAGCAGCATCTTCTACTGGCAAATATCATCCTAAATATGCTTTGGATGAAGGAGGGCTTCTTCGTCATACTAAAGCTGCCGTTAGAATAGGTTATGAACTATTAGGTGATTTATCTATTGGTAAAAAGTATACTTCTCATGAGAAAGATTTAATGCTTATGGCACTTCTATTACATGATGGGTTTAAAAAGGGTCTTGTAGAAGAGAGATATACTCGTTTTGATCATCCTTTAATTGCTTCTAAAGTAGTTATGGATAATTATGAGAAAGTAGGTTTAAGTAGTGATGATGCCACCTTTATAAGTGATGCTATTAAAACACATATGGGAGACTATACCGTTGATTATAATGGTAATGAAGTATTAGAGAAACCTCATACTAAGTATCAGAACTTTGTCCATATGTGTGACTATCTTGCTAGTCGTAAATGTTTGTTAGTACCATTTGATGAACATAATAATATAGAAATATAGGAGAGTTGATTATGGGCAAAATTATTGTTATTGAAGGAATAGAAGGTAGTGGAAAAGAGACTCAAAGTAAATTATTAGTAGAGTCTTTAAATAAAATGGGAATAAAGTCTATAGAATTTTCTTTTCCTATGTATGATACTCCTACTGGTAGAATCTTTAAAGATTGTCTTTTAAGTAACAATAATTATTTTAATGAAGGAATAGATTCCTTAGATCCAGAACTTGTCTGTTTGTATACTGCTGCAGATAGAAAATATAATATTAAAAAAATAGAGGAATATTTGGAAGATGATTATATCGTGGTAATTAATCGTTATACTAGCTCCAATATGGCAAATCAAGGTAGTAAATATGAAGACTCTGAAGATAGATTCTATATGTATCAGTGGATAGATAAACTAGAGTATTGGCTTTTAAAATTACCTAAACCAGACTATACAATTCTTCTTAATATGCCTTATAAATATAATAATCAATTATCTTTTGATTTAACTAAAGAAGATTCTAAACAAGAAAGAGTTTTGGAAGCATATTTAGAACTTGCAGGACTTTATAATTGGGATATAATTAATTGTATTGATAAAGATAAAGAGAAAACTATAGATGAAATTCATGAAGAAATTATGGAACTTTTAGAAACTAAAGGTATAAAATAAAAGAGTTTTGTAAATATTATTAGTAGGTGAGATTATATGGATTACTTATTAATACTTTTAAAAACTCTTTTCTTTTATTTTGCAATTGTTCTCTTTTATCGCTTTATGGGTAAAAGAGAAGTAGGAGAACTTGGTATAATAGATTTAATAGTATCAATACTAATTGCAGAACTTGCAGCGATTAGTATTGAAAAGTATGATAGTAGTGTCTTTCTTATGCTTTTACCAATAGGAGTTTTAGTAATATTACAAATAGTACTTGCAAAACTTTCTTTAAAAAGTGATAAGCTTAGGAGTATGTTAGATGGTGATGCTTCTGTTATTATAGATAATGGTAAAGTTAATTTTAAAGAAATGATTAAACAAAGATATAACTTAGAAGATTTACTTACTCAATTACGTGCTAAAGATGTTAAAAGTATAGAAGAAGTAGAGTATGCAATTTTAGAAACTAGTGGTAAATTATCAGTCTTTACTAAAGATGCTAATAATAGTGGACCTTATCCATTACCTTTAATACTTGATGGTAAAGTGCAACAAATGACATTAAAGAGAATAAGAAGAAAAGAAAAATGGCTTAATGAATTACTAGAAAGTAAAAAAGTAAAGCTTGATGATGTGTTTTATGCCTTTTATAAAGATAATCAACTATTTATTATAAAAAATAGTGATTGTATCTCTTAATTAGACAATATATTTATATCTTTAATAATATGATAAGAGTATGAAAAAAGAATACTATTTACTACTTATCATTTTTTTATTAGTTATAATCTATATCTTTGTACCCAAAGATACTTTAAAAGAAGAAAATAGTCCTAAAGAAATACTAGAGAAAAGAGCAGTGTTTATCTCTTATATTGAACTTGGTAATAACTTAAGAGGTAAGAGTGCTTCTGATATGAAAAATACTATAGATAATATGCTAGATACTGCTAAAGACTTTGGCTTTAATATGATAATATTACAAGTAAGAAGTTTTAGTGATGCTATCTATAAATCTTCTATATTTCCTAGTAGTAGAAGTGTTGTAAATACTGAAGGAGATGAACTGCCATTTGATATATTAAAATATTTTATTAAAAAATCCCATCAAAAAGATATAGAACTTCATGCTTGGATTAATCCTTATAGAATTAGTAATGATACTGATACTAGTATAATAAGTAAAGATAATCCTGCTTATGAACTATTAAATAAATCTTCAGTTAAAGTAATAGATAATGTAGGTATTTACTATAATCCTGCTAGTAATGAAGTAGAATCCTTAATTCTTGAGGGAATAGAAGAGATAATTAAAAATTATGATGTAGATGGAATCCATTTTGATGATTACTTTTATCCTAAGAGTAATGATATAGATAGTACTGATTATGAAAAAGCTTATAAAGATAATAATAGTTTAACATTACAAGAATTTAGATTAAACACCATTAGTTCTTTGATTAAAAAAACATATAAACTTATAAAGTCTTATGATAAATCACTTGTTTTTGGTATTTCTCCTGATGGTAATATCGATAATAACTATAATAGTAATTATGTAGATACAAGAAAGTTTTGTACTGAAGAAGGATATCTTGATTATATAATGCCCCAAGTATATTATGGCTTTTTAAATAGTACTAAGCCCTTTGAAGATACTGTTAAGTCTTGGAATAATTTAATTACTAATAATATAGAATTAATACCTGCTCTTGCTTTTTATAAAACTGGTAATGTAGATAATTATGCTAAAGAAGGAGTTAATGAATGGATAGAATATAATAATATCATTTCAAGAGAAGTAATGCTTAGTCGTAAATTAAGTAATTATAGTGGCTTTGCCATATTTCGTTATGATTCTATTTTTGGCAGTAATATGACAACTACTTCATTTCTAGAAAAAGAAAATTTGAAAAATATTTTATCTTAAGATGAAATAATGCTATAATGTAATAAAGGTAGGGAGTGATGTGATGAATAGAAAAGGTTTTACTTTAATTGAATTATTGGCGACTATTTTGATATTAGCTTTATTGATGTTAGTGGCAGTTCCTAATGTTCTTAGTACTATTGATAAAAATAAACAAGATACTTATATAGAAGATGCTAAAAGAATGATTACTTTAGCAGAATATGAAATTAGAAGTAATACTGCTATTGAATTACCCACATCTGGAAATTGTATTGTTATCCTTCTAGGTTCACTAGATTTATCGGATTTTAATGAAGGACCAGAAGGAGGTAGTTATGATTTACAAAAATCATACGTAGTAATTGCAAGAAATGGTAGTAGTTATGATTATTATGCGACAATAGTTGAAAACTTTGATGGTGATATAAGAGGAGTTCCTCTAACTAGTAGAGACGATTTAAATAAAGAGAATGCTAGAAGAAGAGTAGCAAGCGGAAGTGATTTAACTATATTAACTCCAACTATTGGTTCTAAAATTAGTGGATATTTAGTGTCAAAAATTGTTGACAGTTAATAAATAATTTGATATGATTTAAATGTAAGATATGGAGGTTATATTAATGAAAAAATTAAACAAAAAGGGATTTACCCTAATCGAATTGCTTGCTGTTATCATTATCTTAGCAATATTGATGACACTAGCTATTACAGCAATGTCTGGTTATATTAGAGGAGCAAGACGTGATACTTTTGTCACTACTGCTCAACAATATGCAAATGCTGTGAGATTAAGCTTTGTAAATGGAGATTATGCTGCTGATGTTATGCCATCTTATGGTGAGTGTTTAGCAGTTTCTACTAATACAGTAGCTCTTGAAAGTGGTTCTCACGAAAGTCCATTTAATTCTGACTATTCAGATGAGAGTTTTATAATTATTTATAATAATTCTGCAAGTGGTGTTGATAGTTATCAGTACTATGTTCAAATGTCTGATGATGCTGATAACGGTTTTGGAGTATTAAATGAAAATGGTCTTGATGGTGACTTAGTTAAGGAACAAGCAGTTACTGGTGAAGCTAATTATCAAACTATTTCAACTATGACACCTAATACTGATACAATTGATTTATATGATGCTACAAGTAATAATACTTATAATACTACTCCTGTTGCATCTTGTACAGTATCTGGTATAGTAAAATAGGGATTAATAATATAGAAATAAAGGACATGAAAATGTTCTTTTTCTATTGTCAAATTTTAAAATTTCGCTATAATAAATATTAGTTCTTTTAGGGAGGAATTTAAATGGCGAAGTTACCTGTTTTAATTATTAATAATGCAATAATTTTTCCAGGAATGGAGTATCGTGGAGAAACGGTAGACTATTATGAACAAGGAATAATTGATGCAATTGATAAGAGTGAAAGTAAAGAGTTAGTTATAATTCACTCTATTGATAATATAAGTACTGATGATGTAACAGAATTTCCTAAAATAGGCCTTTTAGCAACGCTAACTTTAAAACTAAATATTCCAAACTCTAAAATGCGTTATATCTTTATAGGTTTAAAAAGAATAGAGATAATTTCTTATGAAGAAGAAAATGGCATATATTATGCTAATTATAAAGAAATAAATAATAATAAAGATAATTCTATAGAAGAAGATAAATACTTAAATATGTTATATCGTAATTATGAGAAGTATGTAAGAGAGATATCTAGTGTTAGTAATGCTATGTTAGGTGAGATATCTTCTATTAAAAACTTAGATAAATTAACTGATTTTATAGTATCTTTTCTTAATTTATCACCTGATGTTAAGAAAGAGTACTTATATGAACTTAATCCTATTAAAAGAGCGATGAGTCTTGTTAGTCAATTAAAAGAAGAAATAACACTTGCTAAGTTAGAAAAAGAAATAGAAGTAAAAGTTCATAAGAAAATAGATGATGATCAAAGAAAATATTATTTATCTGAGAAGTTAAAAATAATATCTAATGAATTAGGTACTGTTAGTAGTAAGAATTTAACTATAGATAATTTTAATAAGAAATTAAAGAAGCTTAAATGCTCTAATAAAGTAAAAAATAAAATAAAAGAAGAAATAGAACATTATAAATCTATAAATGAAAATGTGCCTGAAGCTTCTATATTAAGAGAATATCTTGATTTAATGTTAAGCTTACCTTGGGATTATAAGACTCGTGATGTTACAGATATTAAAGAAATAGAGAATACTTTAAATAATAGTCATTATGGTCTTTCTAAAGTAAAGGAGAGAATTGTAGAGTATATTGCTGTTAAACAGAATTCTCCTAAAGAAAAAAGTCCTATTTTATGTCTAATAGGACCACCTGGAGTAGGTAAGACATCTCTTGCTAAAACAATTGCTAAAGCTCTTAATAGACGTCTTATTAGTGTCTCTGTTGGTGGTGTTAATGATGAAGCAGAGATTGTAGGTCATAGAAGAACTTATGTAGGAGCCTTGCCTGGTAGAATAATTAGTGGTATCAGAAAATGTGGTAGTTCTAATCCTGTCTTTATTATAGATGAGATAGATAAAATGACTAAAAACTATAGAGGAGATCCTGCTAGCAGTCTTTTAGAAGTCTTAGATAAAGAACAGAATAGTACTTTTTATGATCATTACTTAGAAGAAGAATATGACTTATCTAATGTCTTATTTATTGCTACTGCTAACTATGAAGATCAAATAGCACCTGAACTTAGAGATAGATTAGAAATTATTTACTTAGATTCATATACTGAATATGAGAAATTATCTATCGCTAAAAACTATTTAATACCTAAAGCTTTAGATGAACATGGATTAACCTCACTACAAGTTAATTTTAGTGATAAAGCTATACTTGATATTATTAATTATTATACAAAAGAAGCAGGTGTTAGAAATTTAGAGAGATTAATATCTAAGATACTTAGAAAAATAGTTAAAAAAGTCTTAACTCTTAATGAACCAGTATTTTATGAGATAACAAGTAAGGACTTAGAAGAATACTTAGATAGAAAGATTTATACGAATAGGGAAAATAAAGAGACTAAACTAAAAGGAGTAGTTAATGGCCTTGCTTATACAGAGTATGGAGGAGATATACTACCTATAGAAGTAAATCATTATAAAGGAAGTTCTAATTTAGTTTTAACAGGTTCATTAGGAGATGTTATGCAAGAGTCTGCTAAGATTGCTTTAAGTTATATAAAATCTAATGCTAAGAAGTTTAATCTATCTAAATCTATTTTTGATGATGATATACATATTCATGTACCTGAGGGTGCTATTCCTAAAGAAGGACCTAGTGCAGGTATTGCATTAACTACCGCTTTAATTAGTGCTTTTACTAATACTAAGATATCTACTAAGATAGCGATGACAGGAGAAATAACACTACAAGGAGATATTTTAAAAATAGGTGGTGTTAAAGAAAAAGTATTAGGAGCATATAGAGAAGGAGTTAAAACTATTTACCTACCTTTAAAAAATAAAGAGGATGTTAAAGATGTACCTAAAGAGATAAGAAGTAAGTTAGAATTTATTTATGTGTCTAATTATAAAGAATTATATAGAAAATTATTTGTTAGTGAGGAAGTATGCAGTTAAGGGATTTATCTATAGAAAATAGACGTTATGCTTTAAATATAAAAGCAGATATGACAGATGATGATAGATTAGAAGTACTTAAAACTAATGATTATAATGCTACCATCAAAGGAATACATGCTCTACTTGTTAGTGAACCTGACTTTTTCTTTGTAAATGAAGACTTTTTAAACACAGCCTTAGAAGTATCTACAATCTATAATGATAGATATGCTAGAGATAGATTAAGTAAGTTAAAAGAATTAAGTGATACTGAAATAGAGAAAAGAGCAAGGTCATATATAGAAAGCGAATATTTAAAAAGAGAATTTGTCTTTACTTATCTAGATTATTTAGAATTATTAGAATTAGATGATTTACTATTAAGAGAAACTAACTATCATTATCTTTTAGGTAATCCTTATATTTTACATTCTATAAGTTATTTAAAGAAAGAGTTTAGTGATTATTATAGTATTAATAGAAAAGCCGATAATTATCTATTAACTATATTAAATATCTTAGAGAAAAGAGATTATTATGATACTGAGCCAGTTTTTTCTATTAATAGTATCTTAAAATTATTTCCGAATAGAGAAGAAGAAAAGATTATTACTTTTGCCAAGAAGATATAGTAATAATTTTTTTATATTATCATATATTAGAACTAAGGAAAGGAGATAAAAATGAAACAAATAGTAACTTTAGAAAAAGAGATAGCTTTTAAAACTATGGTGGGGGAAATTAGTAGTATTTCATTAGAACCTGATTTATCCTTTATTAATGATAGTGAAATAGAAGGTAACTTGATAATATCCGGTACTTATAAAATGACAGAAGCTAGTACTATAGAAGAAGACTTTAATTATAAAGTACCAGTTGAAATTATGCTTACTACTTCTTTAGAAGAAGAAACAAGAGGTGTAGATATAAATAACTTTACTTATGCGATAGTTAATGAAGAGGCTTTACAAATAAATGTAGAACTTATAATTGAAGGATTAGAGAAGATAGAAGTAGAAGAGGAAAGTGAAGAAGAAGTTATTGAAACTAAAGAAGATGATAATAGTGATGTAAGAGATGTTAGTGATGAGGAAGATGATAGTACAAGAGAAGAGATAGAAGTACTAACTACAGAAGAAAGTGCTAAAGAAGAACTTCCTAGTTTTGAAGAAGTAGAAGAATTACCAAGTTTAGAAAATATTACTGTTAAAGAAGAAGTACCTGTTATGATGGAAGAGTCTATAGAAGTAGAGCCTACTATGAAAGAAGATACTAATAATAAACAGGTAATGGATTCCATCTTTTCTGCATTCGCTAATACAGATGAAACATACTCTACTTATTCAGTTTATATCTTAAGAGAAGATGATAATCTAGATGAAGTTATGGCTAAATATAATACTAATAGAGAAGCACTTTCAGAATATAATGACTTAGATAACTTAAAAGTAGGTGCTAAATTAATTATTCCTACGATGGTAGAAGTTAGTGATAAATAAATATACTTACTTAAAAGATATTAGAGTAATAGATTATGATGAAGATAGAATTTTAATTAAAAGAAAAAAGAAATATGATATAGATAAAATATATAAGTACTTAGATGATCATAATGTTAATAACTATCTAAAACCCTTTGAAATAACTGATAGAGAACTATACTTTAACTATCTAGATAAAAGAGAATTAGATAATGATGAACTTGCTAAACATTTAGTTTATGCTTTGTCAGATTTACAAAATAAAACTACTATATATAAAGAGATAGATAAAGATAAATTAAAAGAAGAATATGACTCTTTTAATAATAGAATAAACTACTTAGAAGAGTATTATTTTACTATGCAAGATATAATAGAAAATAAAGTATATATGGCACCATCTGAATATCTTTTTATAAGAAATGTATCTATTATATATAGTGCCTTAAACTATTCTAGACATTTAGTAGATTCTTGGTATAAAATAATGAAAGAAAAAAGAAGAGAAAGATATGTTTATGCTCATGGTAAATGTGAATTAAGTCATTTTATATCATCAGATAAAGATTATTTTATAAGTTTAGAGAAAGCTCATATTGATAGACCATGTAAAGATTTTATTAGATTCTTTAAGAAAAATTATGAAGATACTGATATGATAAGTAATTTTAGACTTTATCAACATAGGTACCACTATAAAGAAGAAGAGTATCTTTATTTTCTTATAAATATAACTATACCAGATAAAATAGATATCTATCCTTCTAGTTTAAGTAAGTGTTTAGAATTAACTAAGTTTTTTGATAGATTAAAACTAACTAGTGAGTTTATCTTAAAAAATGAGAAAGACAAGAAGCACTATGAAAAGCATTAGTTCTATCAATAATAACAAAGCATGTATTCTTGTAACTAAAAATAAAAGAAGTACTGCTTGATAACAGATAATAACAGCAAGGGCAAGAAGAGTTCCTAAATAGAAGATACTGGTTCTTCTTTTTTGTTTGCAAAAATTACATCTACAGAAAGGACTATGTTTATTTCCTTTAAAACGCATAAACATCACCTGTAATAGTTTATGAAATAGTAAAAAAGATGTTAAAAATCTAAAAATAATGATAGAATGGAAGTAGGAAGTGACAATTTATGTTTGAGAATTATAAAGAAACAGATACATTTGCAAGAAAAGTTATGGGTTTTATTCATGATGAAGAACTAGGCTATGATAAAGTAGTAGAACGTTATGCTGATCTTCTAGAAAGTTATGCTAAAAATATGACTGATGAAGATTTTGTAAATATAGATTATTACGAGAGTCTAAATTATAGTTTTAATTATTGTACAGGTTATTCTTTGGAAAAATATCTTAAGGAAGATTTAGAAACTGATAGTTTAAGATTAAAAGCTAGTGAAAATAAACATTATAACGATATATTAAAAGGAGCTTCTAAAATAGTAGAACGTTTTAATTATCTAGGCTTAGAAGATATGGCATCACAGATGGGAGCATCTTTATATGTTATCGCTAATGCAATATATGATTATGAGAAGTCTTTAGAAGATATAGATACAAAAACTCTTAGTTAGGATGTGAAGTTATGAGAAAAATCAATACATTAATTAAAAAAAGCGATATTACTAAATTAAAGAGTTATTATGGGGAAGCTTTAGGAAATAAAGATTTTAAAGATTATGTAGATAATCTTGATTTAAGTAGTGATGTTTTAATTAATTATACTGCTAGTATAGAAGATGCTGTTAAAGAAAAGAAAGCATGTAAGGATTGTCCTGGACTTAAGAATTGTCCTAATACTTTAAAAGGGCATGTATATACGGCTTTAAAAGATAATAATGGCTTAAACTTTAGTTATATACCTTGTAATAAGCTTATTAAAGAAGAAAATACTTATGCTTATAAAAAGAATATTACTTGTTTTGATTTACCTAAGGAAATTAGTGAAGCATCTTTTTCTAAAGCTTATAGAGATGATAATAAACGTTTGCCTATCTTTAAATACTTTAAAGAGTTTATGGATAGTTACCTAAAAGATAAAAAAGGTAAAGGACTATACTTAAGCGGTTCTTTTGGAAGTGGTAAAACTTATTTGGTAGCAGCACTTTTTAATGAACTTGCTAAGAAAAATATATCTTCAGCTTTAGTATATTATCCTGAGTTACTTAGAAGTTTAAAATCATCTTTTGGAAGTGACTATGAAGAGAAGTTTGATTTTATTAAGACAGTGCCACTTTTATTATTAGATGATATAGGAGCAGAGAATACTACATCATGGAGTAGAGATGAAGTATTAGGACCAATACTACAGTATCGTATGGAAGAAGAATTACCTACATTTTTTACATCTAATCTAACTTTAAGTGAGTTAGAAGCTTCTTTAAGTATTACTAATAGTGGTACTGAAAAGGTAAAAGCGAAAAGAATAATAGAAAGAATTAAACAGTTAACAGTTCCTTTAGAGTTAATTAGTAAAAATAGAAGAAATTAATGCTTTACTTATATCTTTGTTATGTAATATTAAGTTAACAAAGTAGAGAAAGAAGGTAAAAATATGAGAAAATTATGTTTACAATATGGTATCTGAGTGGGGCAGTTTAGTAGTAATCTAGTTACTTTCTTTCATTATGACTTAAAAGATTAGAGAATAATTCTATTCTTTTTATAGTGTAATAATGGAGTAAGAAAATGAAAAAAAAGATATTGCTAAAAACAAGTTTGGGTAAGAATTACTAATAGTATTTCTGACGTTAGTAATGTTAATAACTTTTGATAAATTAATAGCTAATTTGTTACTTTTTTCGTCTTGACACAATCTATCCATTATGATACATTATAGATATAAGAGGCGATGCATAGAAGATGGGGAAAGGAGAAGAATAAATTTTTGAAAAAAGTATGAATTTTATAAATTTAAGTGATTTTTGATATGAATATTTAAAATTCCCCTAGAGAAAATAGTAAATTGAAAGACTATTTTTTATGAATTTTGAATTTTGCCTTTTTGCAATCATTTATAGACTATGCTATAACACTTGCAAGGAGGTGATTTGGTGCCTATTACTAAAAAAAGATTTGAAGAAATAGTCGCTGAATTAAGAAGAAAAGGAGAAGTTGTTCCTGCTACTTATGACTGTATATATAAAGCTATTATGAGAAACTGTCCTAAGTATAGAGCAGATACTACATCTAACTTAACAAGTGTATCTAAAAAACTAATATTAAATACTTATAAAGACATGAATACTGAGTATGTAATAGATAATGTTTTAGAAAAAGGTAAAGTATCAGATGTTTTATTTGAAGTAAAAGGCTATATATTTAATTATGAGTTTAATAATAGAAAATGGGATGGATTAATAGAACGTAATGATGCTTATTTAGGTAAAGTAAAAAATGATTTGATAAGAAGAGCGAAAAGTTATGCTAGTATGCCTAAAGTAATACAGATAAATATAAATAACTTTTATTGTTTCCTAAGTAAAGAGAATCTATTAGAATTTAAATCAAGAGATAAATATGGAATAGTAGAAAGTGATAAATGGGGTAAAATATATGTTAATTTAAAATTAATAAGAGAAAAATATGATAGAGGATTAAATTTAAGTAAATTAGAAAAAGAACTAGTAATATTAACTTTAACAAAAGTTGATGAGATTGACAAATTAGCGGAAGGAGACGAAGAACTTATGGAAGTTGCTAAAGAATTAAAAAGATTAACTAATGATGCTTATACTATTGGACTTTATGATGAAGAAGAGGAAAGAAGAAGAATAGAAAACAGTATAAAAATTACTGCTAAAAAACAAGGACTTAAACAAGGAGTTAAACAAGGCATTAAGCAAGGTGCTAGTAATGAAAAAAAATCTATTGCAAAGAATCTTCTTAAAGATGGATTACCTATTCCTAAAGTATGTGAATATACAGGGCTTTCTAAAAATCAAATAGCAAGGCTTATGTAGAGAAACATTTAAATACTAAAAAGAAAACTTAGTTACATCATTAATATTGTTTTTAAATCCCCACAGTAGAACTATGGGGATTATTTAGTCATTTCCTTTAGTCATTATTCTTAACTTATCATAATTTTCTAATCCTTTAGAACTTCCTTCTGGTAGTAGATATATGTAATAAGCTTTTAATCTTGGTCTTATAAAATTTTCTGTTCTTATAGATGGATATATTGCCAGTATATTATTCTCTTTATCTGTAACAATTATATCTAATTTTTGACATACAAAATAAGTATTAATCATTTTCTTTTTCGGATAACATAAGCCTTCTTTTATAGGATAAAGATAAAATCTAAAGCCTTTAATTCTATCTATAAATTTAGTAACTGTTTTAAACTTAATTTTTTTATTACCGTTTTTGATATATTTTTCCATTAGACTCACCTGTTAGTAATATATCATTATTTTTAAGTTAAATCTAGAATAAATGATATATTTGTGTTATTATAGTGAAGAAAGAAAGGGAGGTAATAACATGAGTGGACATTCAAAATGGGCTACTATTCATAGAAAGAAAGGGTTAATAGATGCAGCACGTGGTAAAGTTTTTCAAAAACTTGCTAAAGAATTATATGTCGCTGCTAAAAGCGGAGCACCAGATCCTGATAGTAATGCAGCACTTAGACTTGTAGTTGAGAAAGCTAAAGCTGCTAATATGCCTAAAGATAATATACAGAAAGCTATTGATAAAGCTAAAGGAGCCGGTAATGGTGAAAATTATGAGAGTATAAGATATGAAGGTTATGGACCAGCTGGAGTTGCCATTATGGTAGATTGTTTAACTGATAATCGTAATAGAACTGCATCAATGGTACGTAGTACTTTTTCTAAACGTGGAGGTAATTTAGGTACTGATGGTTCTGTTAGTTATATCTTTGAGAGAAAAGGAATTATAGAAATACCTAGTGATTATGATGAAGATGAAGTAATGTTAACTGCTCTAGATGCAGGAGCATTAGATATGGAAAATACTGGGGATACATATTTAATTACAACTCCTAGTGATAAGTTTATCGCTGTAAAAGATGCTTTGTCTAATATGGGAGTTAGAGAATTCTTAACTAGTGAAGTTACATTTGTGCCAAACAATGAAGTAGAACTTGATGATGAAACTAAAGAGAAGGTATATAATCTAATAGAGGCTTTAGAAGATATAGATGATGTTCAGGATGTTCATCATAATATGAAAGAGGACTAAGATGTATAGTTATATTATAGGAAAGGTTACAGAAGTTATGTCTAATGCTATCATCTTAGAAAATAATGGAATAGGTTATCTTATCAATACACCTAATCCATTCTCTTTTGAAGAAGGAAATGACTATAAAGTATATTTATATCAACAAATAAAAGAAGATGAACATAATCTGTTTGGTTTTAAAACTAAAGAAGAAAAAGAACTATTCTTAAAACTTATTGGCGTTAAGGGACTTGGACCTAAAATGGCTCTACCTATTATCGCTACTGGTTCTATTAATGGAATAAGTGATGCGATTAATAGAGAAAATATTCTTTATTTAAAGAAATTTCCTAAAATAGGAGAGAAACTTGCTAAACAAATGATTCTTGACTTAAAAGGAAAACTAGATGATTTAAGTAGTGGAGAAGAAGTTGTTAAAGATACAAGTGAAGAGTTAAGAGAAGCCTTAATTGGACTAGGTTATAAAGATAAAGAGATTAAGAGTATAATATTAAAAGTAGATAATACTTTAAGTATAGAAGATCAAATAAAAGAAGCCTTAAAATTATTATTAAAGTAGGTGATTAAATGGAACGTGTTGTAACTAGTGAAGAGTTAGAAGATGATGGTGTAGTAGATAATACTATTAGGCCTGAAGTATTAGATGAATATATAGGACAAAGTGAAGTAAAAGAAAATATTAGAGTCTTTATAGAAGCTAGTAAGATTAGAGGAGAAGTGTTAGACCATGTCCTTTTATATGGTCCTCCAGGTTTAGGTAAAACAACTCTTGCTTTTATTATTGCAAGAGAACTTGGTGTTAATATTAAAACTGCTAGTGGTCCATCTATTGAGAAAAGTGGAGATTTAGCAGCGATACTATCAACTTTAGAACCAGGAGATGTCTTATTTATAGATGAGATACATAGGATGCCAAGATACATTGAAGAAATACTATATCCTGCTATGGAAGACTTTACTTTAGATATTATAATTGGTGGAGAAGGAAGTTCTCGTAGTATTAAGATAGACCTACCTCCATTTACATTAGTAGGTGCAACTACAAGAGCAGGAGATTTATCCGCTCCGCTTCGTGATCGTTTTGGTATTATTTCTAAATTAAAATTCTATACAACAGAAGAGTTAACAGAAATTATTAAAAGAACAAGTAGAGTCTTAGATATGCCTATAGATGAAGATGCTGCAATTGAACTTGCTAAAAGAAGTAGAGGAACACCACGTATTGCAAACCGTCTATTTAAAAGAGTTAGAGACTTTGCTTTAGTAGATAAAAAAGAATCTGTTGATTTAGATGTTATGAATAAAGCTTTAGAGAGATTAAAAGTAGGTAAGAGTGGACTTGATGAGACTGACCATCAATTACTTAGAGCGATTATTGAAAGATTTAATGGAGGTCCTGTTGGAATAGATGCTCTAGCATCATCAATAGGAGAAGAAACATCTACAATAGAAGATGTAATTGAACCATATCTATTACAAGAAGGATATTTAAAAAGAACAAGTCGTGGTAGAATGGTAACAGAAAAAGCTTATAAAGAACTTAATATAAACTACCAAGGAGGACTTTTCGGAGTTGATTTAGATGTATAATGATTTAATTAACCTATTACAACAAGATTTATTAATTAATAAATATAATGAAAAATTAATTCCTTTTTGGTTAGGAAATCTAAAATGTAGTAGAGAATATGATGAATATAAACAAAGAATAATACTTAAAGTAAATGAAATGTATAAAAAAGAGAAGATAGAACATCACTCTAAAGTTAGTTTCTTGTTAGGATTAATTTCATTTCTAAATAAAATTAAAAATTATGATGACTATTCTCTTCTTAGTTTTTATTTTCTAGGCTTCTATTTTTGTGATTATGATTATGATAATGATGAGTTAGAAGACTTTGTTAATGCTAAAATATCACCTAAGATAATAAATATAATCGCTGCAAAAGTAGATAGTTTATATGAGAAAAGTAGTTACTTGGATTATTACCAAGAAAAAGATGAGGAAATGTTAGATGATTTTACTAATAAGACTAGTAATGAGAGAAGAGAAAAGATAGGTTTTGCAGATAATGCTAGCTTTGATGGGAGGTATACATATGAGATTAGAAGAATTTGATTATTATTTACCAGAAGAATTAATCGCTCAAACACCAATAAAACAAAGAGATGCTTCAAGGCTTATGGTACTTGATAAGAAAAATGGTGAAATATGTCATAAACATTTTTATGATATTATAGATTATCTTAATAAAGGGGATACTTTAGTATTAAATGATACTAAAGTCTTACCTGCTAGATTAATAGGTGAGAAAGTTAGTACTAAAGCAGTTATTGAAGTATTATTATTAAAAAATAAAGAGAAAGACACATGGGAATGTTTAGTTAAGCCTGCTAGACGTATTCATGTAGGTGATGTAGTATCTTTTGGTGATGGGTTATTAAAATTAACTTGTACAGAAGTTAAAGATGAAGGTATCAGAGTGTTTGAGGCAAGTTATGAAGGAATATTCTATGAATTATTAGATAAACTTGGTACTATGCCACTACCTCCATATATTCATGAAAAGCTAGAAGATAAAGATAGATATCAGACTGTGTATGCTAAAGAAGTAGGAAGTGCAGCTGCTCCTACTGCAGGGCTACATTTTACAGAAGAATTACTTGAAAAAATAAAAGAGAAAGGTATAAATATCGTATATCTAACTCTTCATGTTGGACTTGGTACTTTTAGACCTGTTAAAGTAGAAGATGTTACAAAACATAAAATGCATAGTGAGTTTTATTCATTGAGTAAGAGCGTTGCAGATATCCTTAATAAAACAAGAGAAAATGGTAAAAGAATTATTGCAGTTGGAACAACATCAACTAGAACATTAGAGACAGTTTATGGTAAGTATGAAGAGTTTAGAGAAGACCATGGCTTTACTGATATCTTTATTTATCCAGGTAAAGAGGTTAAGAGTATAGATGGACTTATTACTAATTTCCATTTACCTAAATCAACCTTAATCATGTTAGTATCTGCTATAGCAGGGAAAGATAATATCTTAAATGCTTATAATGTAGCGGTTAAAGAAAAATATAGATTCTTCTCCTTTGGAGATGCTATGTTTATAAAGTAGGAGGTTCACTATGGGAGAATTAAAAGAATATATAAAAACTGCAAGAATTTATTATAAGGTTGTAGGTAGTGATAAAGTACATACAATTACACCATTAAACTATAGCTTTTTGAAGAAAAAAGTTTTTGATGAATTACCTGGATTAAATACTGTATATTCTGTAAAAAAGAATATTAGTTATATTCATTTTTATAAGACTTTAGGTGATGATAACTGTTCTATAGAAGCTTCTTTTGATACAAAAGTTGATATTACTATGGATGATAAAGAAAAATATAGTTTTAGAGTTTATGCAAAAGATATAACTATAAAAAATGAGAAAGAAGATGAAGTTATATTTAGTGCAGAAATAAAGGATGCTTATAAGGTTAAATACTTTAAGAGAAATGATTTTACAGTTGAAAATGCTAAAGAAACAATTTTACAAGGTAACCCAGGTACTCTTATTCTAACAGTTGAATCATCTTCTTTAAAAGTAAGTGATTTAAGTGAATATATTAGTCTTTTTACTCATTCAGGTGATGAGATAAAATTTAATAATATTAACTGTAATTTACTTGAATTTGAGACAGATGCTGAAAATATTGAGGTTCAAAACAGCAATATTGAAAACTCTCATTGTAGCTTTAATAATTGTGTTAATCCTATTTTTGTAAATTCTACTTGGAAAGTAAATACACCTTTAAGATATGTAGATGGTACTTTAGGTAATAGTGAAACTGGTATTACAATTACAGATGAAACCTTTAGTAAAGAAAGTATAGAGTTAGGAAGAGCATATGCAACTTATGGCCTTAGGGAATTTTTAAATAATGTTAAAGATGTAAATGCTTTAGATATTAATCCTAAACTTAAAGCGATAGATGAAAGAAAAATAACTTTAAAAGAGGAATATGATAGACAAATTGCTGCCTTAGAAGATAAAAAAGATGTAATAATAAATGAGTATAAAAATCGTAGAGTTAAAAATTTAGTAAAGAAAAAAGAAAACTAAGTAAGTTAGATATAATTAAGACCAGAGAAACTTTAGAAGCCTCTGGTTATTTATTTAGTAATCACTCACAAAAGTGTTGACTGATGTGAACAATTACTAATTTATTTAAATTAAATGTTGAAAAACTATTATTTATCATATATAATAAGAGACGTATTGGAGGAAGAAATATGGAAAAGAAAGAAACAAATAAGAAAAATTATCATAATATTGAAATAAAAGTTGAAGGAAAAGAGTGGACTGATGCTATTGATAAGGCTTTTAAAGAAAGAGTTAAAAAAGTTGAAGTAGACGGTTTTAGAAAAGGTAAATGTCCTAAGAGTATCTATGATAAGAAGTTTGGACAAGATTATTTACTAGATGCAGCCGACTTAGTAATTCAAGATGCTTATACTAAAGCATTAAAAGAAAATGATTTAGTACCAGTAGTACAACCTGAGCCTAACTTAAAGAGTTTAGATGAAAAGAGTGTTACTTTTACATTTAAAATTATTACTAAACCAGAAGTTAAGATTAAAACATATAGAGATTTAGGAGTTAAACCTAATGAAGTTAAAGTAACTAAAGAAGAAATAGATCATGAGTTAGGTCATCTTTTAGAAAGATATGAAGAATTAGTTAATAAGAGTGATGATGGTAAAGTTGAAAACGGTGATGTTGCAGTTATTGACTTTGAAGGATTTAAAGATGGTATTGCTTTCGAAGGTGG
>CALVIP010000016.1 GCA_944331715.1 uncultured Bacilli bacterium | reverse complement strand
TACTTTTCGTTTTATCAGTTGCAAGTTGTAAAAAACTTACCTATCGCTTTTCACGATAGAACCTGCCACACACCACCCAACTAAATTTTAGCATAGTTTAAATAATAATTAAACTTTAAAGGAAAAGTTTCCAAAACTTGACAAAAAATATACTATTTACAAAATGTCAAAAATATGATACTATATAAATGTATTAAATGAAGGAAACTCCATATAATACTAATGAAACAAAAATAATTTTAGTTTCAATATTAAAAAGCGGTGTTCCCCACCAATTAAAAAAGCGGGAATGAAAAAAGCGGTGTTCCCCACCAATCAAAAAAGCGGGAATGAAAAAAGCGGTGTTCCCTACCAAACAAAAACGGGAATGAAAAAAGTGGGCTACTATATTTTAGTTAGCCCTTATTTTTTTAGGAGGTTCATAGAAATGAAAAATGAAGATTACAAACTAGTAACTGTAAATAGTAAATATTGTGACTATTTAAGAAAATTTGATTATAGAGTAAGCTATAATGCTAACAAAAAGAAATTACGTCCATTTGTAGGTGTACTATTTGAAATAGATAAAATTAAATATTTTGCCCCTCTATCAAGCCCAAAACCTAAACACTTAAAAATGAAAAACAAAATTGATTTTTATAAATTAGATAATGGTAAACTTGGGGCAATAAACTTTAATAATATGATTCCAATAATAGAAGGAGAATATTATATTATTAATACAAATACAAAAAGTCTTAAAAAAGAGGAAAAACAATACAAAATACTATTAAACAACCAATTAAGATGGTTAAACCGTTACGGAAAATTCCTTAGAGAAAATGCCTTAAAATTATATAAGAAAAAAATTGAAAATAAATTACCAAAAAAAACAAACGAAAGATGTTGTGACTTTAAATTATTAGAAGAAAAATGTAAGGAATATAAAAATGAAGAGTAGCTAATCCTTCATTTTTTTACTTTTTTAAATGTTTTTCTGATGGTTTTATCATTTGATAATGATAATCAGTTTCACCATTAGGTATAAAGCCTAAACGCTCATATAATTTGCCAACAGGATTCTGTTTAAAATATTGTATATGTAAATCTTGTTCCTTATGTAACTCCATAACATCTTTTAAAATTTTAGTACCCATTCCCTTTCCTTGATATTCAGGTATAATACAAATATTACCTATTTCATAACTACCATCATCTAATGTCAAACCATTATAAAATCCAATATCTTTACCATTTAACTGAATAATATATGTATCGTCTTTTACTTGATTTATAAAATCCTCAAAATATTTTTGTTGATCTTCTTCCACCCAAGAACCAAAACATTCTTCTACATATTTTTTATAAGCATTTTTCTTAACCTGATATATAAAATCATAATAATTATGATATTCATTATTTATATATGGTCTCATATTATATTGTGTTTTATCATTATTATCATAACTAATTTTAGGAAACTTCTCTAATTTATAATCTCCACCGCTATCTGTAATATTACCAAGCTTTTTAAAACCATAACCAAAATATCTATAAAATTCTAAAGCACTAATGCTAGACGAAACTTCAATTCTATCTGCTCTTTTATAATATTCATCTTGCTCCAAAGTTTCTATTAACTTTCGTCCTAAGCCTTTCCCTTCATACTCAGGTAATATAAAAAGATTAAATAAACTACTTTCTGTTATACTATCCCAATATGGTCCAACAGCACCAACGCCTATAATATTATCTTCATTAGTAATAACATACATATGAAAATCTCTTGCTCTTTTAAGTACAAATTCTGGAGTTACCTTATCTACTAAAGCTTCCATAGCTTTCTTCGGATAATCTCTAATATTAACTTCAAGAGAAGTTCTATGTATAACATTGACTACTCCATCTTCATCTCCATTTTTAAATCTTCTAATTTCAAACATTAAAACACCACCAAACTAAATTTTAACTTACAATTATATCTCTACTACTAGGCATCACTTGAATAAAAGTATTACCATCACTCACCTTTATTTCATCACCATTACTATAAGAATAATAAGTCTTACCACTTCTTGAATCCTTCTCCCAAGTAATAGGCATCATATAACCATTAGTAATATAATAACCTTCACCACTTCCTACTGTATCTAAATCTTGTCTACCATAATCATCAAGAGTACTATTATCTACTTTCATAATAATTATATTTTTATAATGATATTGTTCTCCACTATCTCTATCAGTATGAGGAATACCATTCATATAACGAAGATAATAACCATTATCACTATCATAAGTATAACTTCTAACTTCACTATTTGAATAAGGAATATCAATACTAGTTAAACTTCTACCTTCTAAACTACAATTCTCCCCATCACAGTTTAATGAATTATCAGTTTTCTCCAAATCTACCTTTTTACTAACATAATTTAAATTTTCATAATCACTAGATGTAGTATCGTAACCTAACTCTTCTGCTTTTAAATATAAATTATCAATACTAGTAAAAACGTTATGAGGAGCAGCAATACTACTATCACGATAAAAAGCATCATCATAAAGTCCATTAATATTATCAACAGAAAGAGCCTTTATATCATTCTCTGCATAAGTACTCCATCCATAATGAGCATATATTGCATCATTCTCAAGAGCATAATCTAAAAAGTAATGTCTACTACTTCTAACAGGTCCAATTACACTAGTATCTACATCTTTATATATAGCCATTATCCTAGTTAACCCACCTTCTACTATTATCTCATAAGTTAAATAAGCATCTTGTAATCCAACTTGTTCATCATTTTCTACATTATTATCAATCATAACGGCAATAGGACGTTTATTACTATTAACATCATAAACATTTAACTCTTCTTTTTTTTCTACTAAAGGAATATCATTACCAAGATAAATAAAATAATAGTAAGCTCCTCCTGCTAAAGCTAATAGTAAAATTATAAATATAATAAATGTAATTATTCTTTTCCTCTTCTTTTTCATAAGTACCACCTCTCCTTTAATTTTATCACAGTTTTATACTACTTAGTAGAACAATTTATAATAAAAAACATAAAGTATATTAGGTGATTATATGTCTCAATTAGTTCAATATACAAGTAAAGAATTAGATTTACTAGCAAGATTAATGCGAGCAGAAGCAGTTGGTGAAGGAGAATATGGTATGCTTATGGTAGGTAATGTTGGTGTAAATAGAGTCCTTGCTAACTGTTACACTTTTAGAAATATAAATACCGTTACTCAAATGGTTTACCAAAATCCTGGAGGTTTTGCAGGTATCAACAGTCCCCAATTCACATCAGGTTCAACTATTAAAGAAAGAGAACTAGCAGAAAGAACTTTAAAAGGAGAATATTACTACCCTGCTACTAATGCTTTATGGTTCTATGCTCCTGGAAGAAATAACAACTGTATTAGTACTTGGTATGATCAAGCCTTAGCAGGAAGATTTAAAAATCATTGTTTCTATGCCCCTGATCCAAATGTATGTCCTCCACTGCATTAAACGCAATCAAAAATATATTGTCAAATCATAGTAAACTATGATATAATTAATGTGTTATTAAAAGAACCCATAGGGGCGTGGTATAATGGTAGCATAGGAGTCTCCAAAACTTTTGATGGGAGTTCGATTCTCTCCGCCCCTGCCATTAAGAAACTTAAAGACTCTTGGCATAAGAGTCTTTTTTTATATTATTATATAAAAAGGTGATACAAATGAGTGAAACTGATAAAAAAAGTTTAGAAAAAGCTAAAAAACTATTTTCAAGTGGAGATATTAACAACATTGAAGTTGGTACTGTTAAAGGATTACAACAAATTCATAAATATCTATTTGAAGGCTTATATGATTTTGCAGGTATCATCAGAAAAGAAAACATTTCTAAAGGAAATTTTAGATTCGCCAACACTCTATATTTAGAAGAGATTTTAAAAAAAATAGAAACAATGAACGAATCTACATTAGATGAAATAATTGATAAATATGTAGAAATGAATATCGCTCATCCTTTTTTAGAAGGAAATGGTAGAAGCACAAGAATTTGGTTAGATTTAATATTAAAGAAAAATTTAAATAAAATAGTTAATTGGGAAAAAATTGATAAAAGATTATATTTACAAGCAATGGAACGAAGCCCAATTAACACTTTAGAAATTAAAACTTTAATCGAAAATAATCTAACAGATGATTTAAGTTTAACTACAATTTTTAAAGGTATAGAAACTTCATATTATTATGAAACAGATGAATATCATTAATATTCAAGTTAAGCAAAGTGAAAATACTAAAAAAGTAAAAAACTTTCTTTACACATAATTGAAAGTTTTTTTATTTTCAAACTCTAACTTACTTTTTTAACGCATATGTAAATGCTTTATCTTCTAAGGTTTCAGGAACAAAACGATGTCTTAACGGTCCAAATGTTAAACGGGAAAATGCATTACCACTAGCACCTACATCAATCATCATTCTAAGCTGTATTATCTTATCATTATTCTTTTTAGCATTATCTAATATTAATAAACATTCACAGTCTAAAAAATTATCAGGATTAAAAATCTCCTTCATTTCTGAAAGTGATAATTCCATTACTTTACTAGATAACACTTCTATATTATTATTTTCATAAGAATAAATTCTTTTTATAACATTACAAGAACTATCATCACAAACTAAGAATTCATCATTTATACATTTTTTAGGCATATTAGGAATATCAAGATCATTATCAGGATTAGTAATAGAAAAAGTAGTATGTCTTACTGAGAAAAAATTTACATCAGTAATACCTATTTTAACAATATCACTTAACAAAGGTCCATCTGATAAACGATATTCAATCTTATAATAATACTCATCACCTTTTAAATAGCAAAATCTCTTGTTTTGGGAAATAATCTCTGGATTAAGCCTTTCTATTTCTTGTAAATATGATACCAAAGGTTCAAAAGATAATACTTCCTGTCGATTTTGTAATAAAGATATTAAATTCATATATTTTCATCCTCTCTGATTTTTCTTTAACTATTTATGTACCAATCTGTTTTCAATGAAAAAATTATATCATAGACTAAACATCTTTTCAAATTAGCATAACAATAATATAATTGATGTTATTTACAAAAATTTAACACCAAATAATGTCAACTGTCTTGCATTTCTCCATCTAAAAAACTACAATTAAGGTGGAGGTAGAATATGGAAGCAAAAGATATTAAGAATGTTGCCTGTGTTGGGGCAGGTGTAATTGGTTATAGTTGGGCTTTATATTATTCTCTAAAAAAACTATCAGTAAATGTTTATGATATAACTGATGAAGCTTTAAATCTTGCCAAAGAAAGAATTCATGAAAGCCTACTAAACTTAAAGAAAAATAATGTTGTTACAGAAGAAGAAATTAAAGAAATTGAAAGTAGGATTAGTTATACTACATCTATGGAAGAAGCAGTTAAAGATGTAGAATTTATTACTGAATCTAGTCCTGAAAGTTATGATATTAAAAGAAAAATGGTTGAAGAAATGGAAAAATATACTAAAGATGACACAATCATCTCATCATCTACATCAGGACTATTAATCACTGAAATAGCAAAAGATGCTAAACACAAAGAAAGATTTATAGGAGCGCATCCTTATAATCCACCACATTTAATACCATTAGTAGAACTTACTAAAGGCGACTATACAACTGATGAAGTCATAAACACTGCCAAAGAGTTTTACCAATTAATTGGTAAAGAACCTGTAGTATTACAAAAAGAAGCTTTAGGATTTATCTGTAATCGTATTCAAATGGCTGTTTATAGAGAAGTATGTAACCTAGTAATGAATGGTGTATGTACTATAGAAGATGCTGATAAAGCCGTTACTTATGGTCCAGGATTAAGATGGGCTATTATAGGACCTAGTCTAGTCTTTGAATTAGGTGGTGGTAAAGGTCATATAGATGGACTTATGAAACACCTAAACCCATCTATTAGTTTATGGTTACACGATATGGCAGACTTTAAAGACTTTCCAGAAGAATTCGCTAGTATTGCAAGAAAAGGTGTAGAAGAAGCCTTAAAAAACAGACCTAAAGAAATAGGTAATGATGATGAATCACTTGCCGAATATCGTGATAAAATGTTAATAGAAATATTAAAATTACATAATAAATTATAAAACTAGAAAGTGTTACTAAAAGTAATGCTTTTTTATTTTATATGTTTATTATATAATAATTATATATATATTTTTTAGGAGGTTCCAAATGCAACATAATTTTGATAAAGAAATAGAGCTTTTTATGACATTCGACATTCTAGGAGACACTCTAAGAACTGGTCCCCTACTTTGGTATATTGATAGAAAAATATTAGAAGATATTAAAGATCATGCTATGGATTTAATATTTATATTTGAAAGATTAGAAAAGCATTTTCCTATTAAACTAGATAAAGATAAAGTATTAAACTATTGTATATATCATGATTTACCTGAAGCACTTACTGGAGACATAACAAAATTTCAAGGAGTATCTAGCGAAGAAAGAAAAAGAGTAACAGATCTTGCCGAAAAATACTTAATAAAAAAATTTAAAGATATTATAGACTTTAAAACTATATTTCATAATTATAATAATAGAATCGATATAGAATCTAAAATTATTCATATGATAGATAAAGTACATTCTTCTACTACCCTTATTAAATATCAGAGTGAAAAAACTGTTAATATGAATGACTCTAGAATTATTAAAGATTTAAGAAACAACCCATTTGTTGTAGAAAAAATTAATGAAGGAAAAGATTTAGCAGATATTTTCTTTGAATTTCACCTAAAGGCAGTAAATATTACCGATGAAGAATGTGAAAAGTATCACATTACAAGAAGTGAAGCTGGCACTATTGTTGATGCCATAAAATCTTTCGCTACAACAATGTATAATCAAAAAACTAATAATACTTTACTAAACTTTGCTAAAGATTTTCCTGAAGAAACTCTTAAATATAACAGTAAATACAATAAAGATAACTATCACAAATTAGTACGTGATAACATTCCAAATATTATTAAAGAAAATGGTGAAGAACCAATCTATCATACTTTAAATGATGAAGAATACTGGGATGCTTTGTTAAAAAAGGATACAGAAGAATTAGAGAAAGCAAAAAATGCAGAAAGTAAAGATGAAATATTAAAAGAACTAGGAGATAAACTAGAAATTTTAAGAGCAATGGCAGAGTATCAAGGTTTTACACTAGAAGATGTTATAAAACAAGCAGATAAAAAAAGACAAACAAATGGAGGCTTTCAAAAGAGATTGTTTTTAGAAACAGTAAAAAAAGAGGAAAAGTAACCTCTTTTTAATTTCCTGACTCTGCAGTATATAAATTTTGATATTGTTTACAACTCTTTAGCAACTCTTTATGAGTACCACTACCTACTAATTTACCCTTCTCTATTATATGAATAGTATCAGCATCAACAATAGTAGATAATCTATGCGCAACTATGATTACAGTATGATCTTTAACTAAATCATCAATAGTCTTCTTAATATATTCTTGAGACTCATTGTCAAGTGCACTAGTCGCTTCATCAAAAAGGATTATCTTAGTATTTAAAAGAAGTGTTCTAGCAATAGCAAGTCTTTGTTTTTGTCCCCCAGATAAGTTAATACCACCTTCTCCAATTACAGTATCATATCCTTTAGGTAAACTCATAATATAATCATCTATATAAGCTCTTTTACAATACTCTCTCACTTCCTCTAAACTAACATCTTCCTTAACTAATCTAAAATTATCAAGTATAGATAAGTTAAATAGAAAAGGACTTTGTCTAATAATAGAAATATTACCTCTTAAAGACTCTTCAGTTAAATCTTTAATATTAATACCATCTATAGTAATAGAACCAATATTCGCATCAAAATATCTAAGTAACAAGTTAAATATTGTACTCTTACCATTACCACTACGTCCTACAATAGCAATCTTCTTATTAGGAACAATCTCTAAATTAAGACCATTTAAAGTATAATCTTCATCTTCTTTATATTTAAACTTAACATTATTAAATTTAATAACACCCTTAGTATTATCTAACTCTTTAGAACCATATACTTCATCTTTATATAAATCATTATTTAATAATTCCCCTATTCTTTTTAAAGAAACAGTTACTTTATTAAAACTAACACCAAAGTCACTAATACTCTCAACTACTTCATCAATTCTCCATATATAAGACTCCATCATTAAGAAAACAGAAAGACTAATAACACCATCTAAGTAACACTTACCAGTTGTAAAAAGAATTAAAAACTGAATTAAGAAATAAGCTAAGTTATTAAAACCATAATACCATCTTTCATATCTTCTTACTTTAGCAGTATGACTATAAAGTTTATCTATAACTTTAGAAATATTACCCTCTATTATTCTAGTAATACCAAGTGACTTAATCTCTCTAATTCCTGTAATATTTTCTGTCGCTACTTTTACATAAGAGTCACTTTCTTTTTTAATATTTTCTTGGCTTTTCTTAATTCTAGGAAAGAACTTCATCGAAATAAATCCCATAATAACAGCAAGTAACATAATTTCTATAAATAATACAAGAGATATTCTAATTGCAATAACTATAACTATAATTACGACTACTGCTTTACAAATAAGTCTAACCATCTTAGATAATAATTCCATTACTCTATCAGGATCTGTATATAAACGATTAATAAACTCGCCAACACCAATCTCTTCAAAAGCAATAGCAGGTAACTTATCTATCTTTTTATATAGGTCTTTACTTACATTTTTTGTAAACTTAATCTCAAAATATGTATATAAAGCATCTCTTGGTATCTGTAAAAAAGTGTAGAAGATAATGTAAATACTTTCATACATTGCTAGATAAAAGACAAATGAATTTATATCTTTAGCAGTCAATGCTTCAACTGCAACACCCCAAAAATATACAGATATTAAGGCAGGTAAATAAGATAGTGCAACTAAGATAATATAAAGAACAAGCTTTAGTTTATCATCTTTAATATAATCCCAAAATATTTTAAAATGTTTTAACTTTTTCAAAAGAATACACCTCCAACAAAAAAACTACTTTACAGTAGTTTCCATCAAAATAATATTAAAAGCATGAGACATCTTTTAAAACACTACTGTAAAAAAATGTAATAAAGTTTTCTATTTACACTAGTAACTAAAAGTCTCATCCTAATCACTCTTCCTTTCAAGTGACATAATAATATCATAATAATACATACTTGTCAAAATTAGTTAAACAGATCCATATATTTTTTTAGAGTCTTAGTACAACTTCTATCTATACATTCTCTTCTATTTTTCTCATTCACTTCATCACTTTGAGACACATCATAATAAATATAATCATCCAATAAAATCTTATCTTTATATACAAACATATGAGTCTTTATAGGCAAATATAAAGTAGGGACCTCTGAAGCACGCACACTTCTTGCTATTCCTTCCGCAGGATCCCAACTACAATGAATATACACTCTTTCAGATTTTTTAACAATTAAATCATATAAAGTATCAATCATTAAATATCTAGAAAAATTATCAATAGCAATTTGTTGCTTTTTCTTTAGCTCTTCATTTTCTAGTAACAAATTAGAATTATATAATGGTGTAGACCAAAAAGAAACAGCCTTAGAAACCAGTTCAGATAACTCTTCTTTTTCTTTTTCTGCCAATTTAATAGAAGATAATTTAATTGCCTCACTTTTTAATGCATACTTAAAAGCATATTTTGCATTTTCAAACATAATATCCCCCCCTCAATTAAATTTGGATATATAATATCATATAAATAAAGCATTGTCAAACGTCATTCTTAATCCATCATTAAAACTAGTAAACTCACCTTTCTTTACTTTAGGTAGTCCACACTTTTCTTTACCTAGACTAATCACTTAAATCATAAAAGCCATATTCCTGCCTAAATTTCTCATAGGCTGTAACCCTTCTTTATTTTTTTCAACATCACTTGCAGTAAACCCATGTACTTCATTCCAATAACTACTAGAGACAATAGGCATATCAGAAATAGTAAAGTATTTATTAATCTCATCCATTGCAGAAGCAGAACCTGTACTTCTAGATGATAAGACACATTCTCCTACTTTAATAGTCTTACCAAAATAAGTACTATAAAATAATCTATCTAATAAAGATATAATAGTCCCATTACCACCTGCATAATAAACTGGACTACCTATAATAATACCATCAGCATTTTCAAATTTTATAGCAATATCATTAACAATATCATCAAAAACAGATTTACCAGTTTTAAAACAAGAATTACATGTTATACAGCCTCTAACTTCCTTATTACCAACATTAATAGTTTCTGTTTCAATTCCTTCTTCATTAAGGGTATTACTAACTTATTCTAAGGCTCTTACCATACATCCATCCACTTTAGGACTTCCATTTAAAATTAACACTTTCAATAAATAATCTTCTCTTAACAATTATATCACATTTGAAAGAAAGACTTAATAGCGGTATAATATACTCGAGGTGATAATTTTGATTATATGTCCAAATTGTAAAACTGAAAATGATGATGATGCTAAATTCTGTAAAAACTGTGGTTATTATTTTTTAGAAGAAAATAGTAATAATCAAGATAATAATAAAAAAGAACATAAAAAGAAAGATAAAGTTAAACATAAAACAAAAACTAAAAATAAGACAAAAGTAAAAAAGGAAAAAGCAAAAACTCCTAAAAACAAACAATATAATGATAAACCAAAATCTAGTATCTTTACCAAAATACTTTTACTATTCTTTATTCTTTTATCTATAGGACTATTAGTAATTGCAAGTATTCTAGGTTATCACTACTATGAAGAAAATAATATAGAAGTTCCTAATGTAATAGGATACTCTTATGAAGAAGCGACAGCAATACTTGATACTGCAAACCTTAGTTATGAAATGAAAGAAGAAGAAACAACTGACCAAGATGAAGTTGGTATTGTCATAAAGCAAAATAAAAAAGGTGGATCTAAAACTCACGAAAATGCTATTATTACTCTAACAGTAGGAGTACTAGATAATCACGTTACTGTTCCAGATGTTATTGGTATGACCTTAGAAGAAGCCACAAGTACTTTAAATAAAAATAATATATCTTATCGAATAGAATATGAAGAAACAACTGACGAAAAAAATAATACAGTTATAAAACAAAGTATAAGAGCAGGTAAAAACATAGAAAATACAGAAATTATAACTATTACAGTTGCAAGAAACACAAATAATAATAGTGATACTGATAACAATGAAGAAAAAGATGACAATAATAAATCAGATGAATCATCAAATCAAGGCCAAGAAAAAAATCTACAAAACTAGTAGATTTTTTTAATTTAAAGAATTACCTTTAGTATTAACTAAATTTACTTGAATTCCAATATCCTCATCAAAACTCTTAGGAAGTCCTTCATTTAATAAAATACTATCTTTTTGTACATAATAACTACTTTCTAGTCCGTTTAATCTAAAACCTTCAGAATCTAAACTATTTTGATAGTCTTCAGGCGTTGGAACCTCACTCATATCTGGTCTTAATAAAAAATCTCCATCATGAATATCAACATAGTTTAACGAATCATTATAACGAGCCAAGCCTTCTAAAAAACTATTAGTGAAATTTTTATCTAAGCTTTCACTTTCCACTCCTACAGTCTCATTACCATTAACATAATAATCAGTCAAATCTGCTACTTCCGGTACAGCAATAGTAACATTAGGCATAATCTGATCACCAACAGCATTCTCAATATCAGAAGGAATTAAAGTTGGTTCTGCCACACTTTTATCATAAACACCTTTTTGAATATTACCACCAAAAGATTCTTTCATCCCAATTGCAAGTAAATCAGCATGATTATTACCTTTATTATAATTACCTATTACTTTGTAATCATCACCACCATAACTAGTTAATGCTACAAAACATTCCGTGCCATCTTTATTTAATTCATTTATATCTCTAACTTCAACATCAAGTCCTGTCGCTTCCAACGAATCTTCTGCCTGCTTCATCTGCTCATCACTAATACCATCATTAACAAGTACTACATTTAGTGTTGATAAATCTTCAGTATTAGTAATAATAGAGTATGGTTCCTCAACTGGTTTTGGTTCTACAATTGGACCATCACTAGAACCTTTCATAATATTACTACATCCAACACCTAAAGCAGAAACACCTGCTGTAACTCCCATAATAGCACCTATCATTTTTCTTCTTCTAGCAAGTAACCTTCTCCTCTTAGCTTCTCTAATCATCTCAGGAGTAGCTCTAAAATTATTAACAGCTCTTCTCTCACTCATAACAAAAACCTACTTTCTACTAATATTATTTGCAATTATATTAAGCAATCTAATTACTTCTCCAAGCCCATAAATCATACTACAGAATATAAAACTACCAAGCCAAAATAACAAAGTCAAAGTCAAATTATATTCCGTTTTAGTACAAGTAGCAAATAACTCTGATGTTTCACTACAAGCAGGAAATAAATTCCCCATAATAACACCAGCAATAAATAAGAATATAAACAAGCATACCGCTAACTGTTGATAAAAGTTATAATTTCTTTTTTTCTGAACTTCTTTACTTATCTTCTTTAATTTAGGTAAATCTTGTCTTTCTTCATCAATCTCATCAAATAAATCTTTCATTTCAAAGCCTCCTCATCTTTATTTTTTTTAGGTCTACCACGTCTTTTAACCTCTTTAGGCTTTTCTTCTTTAATAATCTTATCTTCCTTAACTTCTTCTACTTTCTCTTCCTTCTTCTCTTTTTCTTTAAATGCTTCTAACTCTTTTCTTTCAATATATTCTTTATATAGATAAATATATCTAACAAACATAAATTTATAAATAGCTTCCAACAAATAAACAACTACATCTTCAAAACTATTAACTGATACTAAAGACACAATCAAACTAATAGCAATTATACCAATTAATAAATAATAATACTGTCCATTATTAATCTCTGCTAAAGGACTATCAGATAATCTCAAGTCTTTACCAATAACAGTACTAGTAAAAAAAGAATAACCAAAATAAAGTGTAATTAATACATTAAAAGCTAAATTCAAAATAGAATCAAATCCAAAAGATTGAAATATTGTAAATAAACTAGCAATAGTTGTAAGTAAATAAAATACAAACATAACAACATTTAAATAATCAAAATATTTCTTACCAAACTTAACTCTAATTAAAATAAAATAAATTAAACTAACTAAATAAATACTATTATGATTAATAATTGATCTAAATATATCCCCTGCTGCCATATGACTTTGAATAGCAAAAGACTGTGATAAAATTATAAGCACAACTAATAAACCAATTAAAATATATGTAATCATACTAGGACTATCAAAGAAATCTTTTTCTTTACTTTTATTCATACAAATCCCTACCTTTCTTACTCCAATATAATTGTATCATAATTCTTAAAAAAAGAACATTAAATTAACTAACTAATGTCCTTTTTCTATATGCAGTTTTCTCATCTACTTTATAATTTTTTTTAATATCTTTAAGACTATTATATTTATTTCCATAATTATCTCTAACTAATTTAATAAATAACTCTTTCTCATAATAGCCATCAAGTAAATTATTACCATTTTTAATTAGTCCATATACTTTTGTAATATCTACATTATCACCACTAATTTTATTAAAAGACCAATCACTAACTTTATAAATATTATATTCTTTATCGGTAACATCTTGATTATAAATCAAATATTCTCCACATTTTAAAGTTACTTTTTTATTATTAAGAGAGAATACTACTTTAGATTCATACATATCACAATATTCATCACCAGAAAAGTTATTTTTAATTCTAGTTACCAAATTACTATTAATAAGTTCATATAAGTAAACCACATCTTCGCTAGTCTCATTATTATAATTAACAGCATTAATACCTACAGTCTTAGCATTATACCTAAACACTTGATATTTTTCTTTCTGATTATTATTAATAACAATAAACAAAAGAATAGCACTAAGTATTAAACAAGTAACTGCAACTGTTAAAAACTCATACGTTCCCTTCCCCTTTTCATCAAATCTTACTTTCATAAGCTTTAATCTTTCCTTCTATAGTATCATCAACTAGTTTAACAGTATCAATGCATAATTTCAAAGCACTATCATAATTACCTTTATAGAAAAGGGAACTAGCTCTATCAAGGCCACTATTAATATCATCATGTAAGCTTCTATATCTATTACCATATACTATTAAAGCTTCTGTTAACTTAGCTTTATTAATCATATTTAATGTTGTATTATAAAGCTTTAAAACTAAGTCCCTAGCAGTATCTACTCTAGTATTAAGAGTCTTAATAACAATAGGTTTACGAGATAATTCTTTAACTACTTCTTCTATCGCTTCATTCGCTTCATTAAGTTCAACAAAATAATTATCACTAATTATAGGTAGTTTAAACTCTCTCATCTTTTCTTTACATTCTCTTAATAGTTTATCTATCTCACCTAACTGTTCTCTAGCTCTTTGTTCATCCTCATACATATTACCCAAACTCTTCAAAGCAACATCTAAAGTTGATTCAGTCTGCTTAAGCTTTAATGTAAGTTCATCCACTTCTTTAGTAACTAATGAATAAGGAGTCGCTTTATTCTTAACTCTATCTACTAAGTTTTTATATTCGTCTTTAATAGAAGTTAAATCTTTATTAACTTCATTAATAATCTTAACATCCTCTTCATTAAGGTCATACATATTCTTAATATCATCTAACTGGTCATAAATATCACTAACTATTTTATCAGTCTTCTTTAATTTCTTACCAAAATCTCTAATACCTTCATCATATACTTTTCTTGAAAGTCTTTCTTTCTCAAAATCAACAAAAATACTATCTAAATAATCAAGAATAGTCTTAAGTTCAAACATACAATCTTCTAAATTCAAAACTTTAATTCTATCTAAAATAACCCCTACATTCTTACGTGACTCTTCTAAGTTATAGTCAAGATTTAAATACTCAATAGGATAACCTTTTTCTACCATATCTTTAGAAGTATCTTCAATCTCTTTAATTCTCTTAGGAATCAACTGTTTACACATAAGCATTAAATCAGGAACTTCAGAAACAACTATTTCCATATGTTCTATCATCGTATCTAATGCTTTAACAATATGTACTACATCACTATACATATTATCATCCATTGCTTTTTCAAACTCCAAGAATCTCTTCTCTATATTTTCAAGTTGTAACTCTATCGCTTCCGCCATCTCTTCATAAAGATTCTTATGTTCATTATATTCTTTATTTAAAGCTCTATATTTAGTTTTAAGTTTACTAATAATACTACGATACTTCTCTTCACTTAAAGTTATCTCTTTTATCTGATCAAGTAAATCATCAGCTTGTTCTCTAACTTTATAAACTTCCATTTCACATTTTGCAATTCTAAATTTAGCAGTTTTATATTCCTTCTTATCTATAAGAGTATCTAATTCTATAAGCATATCATCTATTTTAGGAATATCTTCATTTTTAATCGTATCAAATCTCTCTTCCCACTTTTGATACTTCTCTTCCATTTTTTCATTCTTGATAATTGGCTCTAACTTAGAAAGCTCTAAAAGTACAGGTGTACTTCCAATTAAGTTTTTTTCTCGCTCTAAACTATCATATATATCTTGATAATATCTCTTTTGTTTCCTTTTTAAAATAGTAATAATAAGGACCACTAATATTAAAACAACAATAACAGCACTAATTATATATAATAATGTATGTCCCATTACTATCACCTCTACTATAACATCATAACATAAACTTAAGTTTAATTCCACAAAAACTTGACAAAAAGAGAATTTCATAATATGATATTAGAGCAATTTACTTGAACAGCAATGCTTTACTTTATTCAATGTGTTTTTTTAAACTGAGTAGCTTTTGTGCTGTAAAGCGAAAAAATTACTCCCTGAATAAATGGTGAAAGCAAAAATCAAGAAAATGCAAATATAAGGAAAGGAGAAAATTATGGCAAGATACACAGGACCAAGTTACAAAAGATCAAGACGTGTTGGTATGTCTCTAAGTGAAACAGGAAGAGAACTTGCTAAAAGACCTTATGGACCAGGACAACATGGAAATGCAAGACATGGTAAACCAAGTGATTATGGTAATCAATTAAAAGAAAAACAAAAATTACGTTTCATGTATGAAGTTAATGAAAAGCAATTTAGAAAGACTTTTGATGAAGCTGCTAAAATGCCAGGTGTACATGGTACTAACTTCTTAATTTTATTAGAGTCTCGTCTAGATAACTTAGTATATCGTATGGGATTTGCAACTACTCGTCGTGGAGCAAGACAACTTGTAAACCATGGACATATTACTGTAAATGGTAAAAAAGTAGATATCCCATCATACAGAGTTAAACCAGGAAGTGTTATAGCATTAAAAGAAAACTCTAAAGATCACAAAGCTGCTAACGAAGCTTTAGAAAAAGTTAACAAACGTGTAGAATATGTAACTTTCGATGAAAACAAAAAAGAAGGTACTTATGTAAGATATCCTGAAAGAAACGAACTTAACATGGATATCAATGAGTCACTAATCGTTGAATTCTATAATAAATAGAAAATGAAAGAATCAAGGGCTGAACAAGTTCTTGATTTTTTTGTTTTTTTAAAAATCAATATCTCTAAACACATTAATTATTTAACATTTTTTTATACCTCATAATATATAGCAAAGGAGGTAAATATGAATTTTAATATTGAAGACAAAAACAAAGATTGCAAAGATAGAAAAAATAACTGTCTTTGCGAAGTTGTTAAATGTCTAACTAAAGACTGCACTAGTCCTACTGGACCAAGAGGTGCAACTGGGCCAACTGGACCTACTGGAGCAACTGGAGCTACAGGTCCTACTGGAAGCTGTACATGTTCTTGTGTATCCAGAGGAGAACTAATAATAAATGGAGGAATGGAAGAAGTTATTGATGATAAACCAACAGGATGGCTATTCTCTAATCCAGACAATATAACATCAGAAAATAGTCAAGGAAGAGTACATTCAGGAAATTGGTCTGTTAACATAGCAGATGATTCAACACTATCACAAGTAATAAACAATATAGAAGCAGGATGTTTTTATGAATTAAGTTTCTTTGCAAGAGGAGAAGGAGCACAAGTATCACTAAATGCCAATGTAATATTTCAAACAAATTCTGGAGATGTTCTTGGTGGAAATCTTATGGTAAGATCTCAAGATATGACTAATAGTAACCGTGATTTTGCATATTATAGATTAATCACTTCACAAGCACCAGTTGGAACTACAGGAATTAAAATAGAATTCATAGTTAATGCAAATGGTAATCAATCACTAGATCTAGACGATGTATCATTAACAAGCTTATAAAAAAAGACTGCATTCATTGCAGTTTTTTTACTTTATTATCTTTCTTAGACTTACTATATTCTAAAATAAATTTATCTATTTGTTCTTGTAAATAAGGTAGAGGTATTTCTCCCTTAATTTGTTGCATAAAACTAACTACATCCTTTTCAGTATTAACTAAATCATTAATATCAATATCAGAAGAAATCGCTCCTCTACCATTTCTATAGCAACGATTAATAGCATCCCTAAAAAATTCTATTCTATTTTTTAAAGTACCCACAGAAAGTCTTTCATCATCATAATAAATATTATCAATATACTTACAAATATTACCTTTCCTAGTTCGATAACTAAAAGAAAATTTTTTATCTCTATTATTAATCCTTATAAGGTACATACCATTAATCTTACCATTATTTCTATGGGTTCTAAAATCAATATAGCATTTATCAATATCATCATTATTATCAAGTCTAACTTCAGCATAAATAGAAGATTTATCAACAACACCACTCTTATAGGTTATTTTTTTAGTTCCTTTTTCTTTAGATCTAATTATCTCTTCATTAGAAGTTATTATTTTAGTATAAGCTTGATTGTCTTCAAGTAAAAAATCAGAAGTTTCAAGTTTAAAACAATCTCTCAACAAATTATAATCAAAACTATATTTAATACCATCAGGTTTATAAGAAAATTCATAAAAGCTAACACTTCCATCTATATCAAAAGTAATATTTCTACCTTGAGTATAATCAACCAAGCTAAAAGATATAGCCTTATTAAACATATCATCCGACTTTTCAATATAATCATTATCAAATAAAAGATGGAAATCTTCTAAAGTTCTATGTTGAATCTCTTGCCACCATGTTTGTTTCCAAGAAACTAAAGTATCTTCACAACTCTTAATTTCTTTTAATAATAAAGGTATCAAAGTATTATACTTATTATTACTACAAACATAAGTAAAAATATTGGGTAACAAATACTTCCTGTTATATTTAAGACCATTATATTTAGATAAATCTATCTTATTTATTAGATTAATATAAATATTTTTACGTTCATAACAATAAAGTCCTAAAGAATCAACTAGCTGATTAATAAGCATATACATTTCTGTTTCATCAGTAAATTTACTTTCATCTAATTGTAATTTTACCTCTAAATCTTTCTCATCAGTACTAGTACCAATATAAGTAGCACCAACACCTATATCATCATCTTTAACAAGCATATAGGCCTGATGATCGCTATTTACACTATAAAGCACTGGGCATGCAATAACAGAATCAATTAAATTAGTATCAATTCCTTCCATAGAATCCAAAATATGTTTATATTTATCTTCATATTTAAC
>CALVIP010000015.1 GCA_944331715.1 uncultured Bacilli bacterium | reverse complement strand
ACACTCGTCTTTCTTTAATTTTATTATACAATAATTTATAAGTTTTTTCTTCATTTTTTTTGAGCATATGCTATAATATTATTAGTTTGGTAGGAAAGGTGTGGTATCTTTATGGATTTTACCTTTAATAGTAAAGAAGAATTATATCAGATGGTAGAGCCAGCTTTAGATGCTAAGAAAAGTGAATTAGATAGATTAGGATATCGTCATATACATAAAAATGATGTCTGGAACTATCTAATACTAACTAAGTGGTCTAAAGCTCATAATTTAGAACTTAATGATATTGTTAGTGATATTTTAAATTGTGATAATAAACTATTAAATAAATATCTTAAAGATAATCTTGCCAAAAGAGAAAATATAGAAATCATTTAAGAGGTGTAACATGAAAAGAAAAGAAAAAGTTAAAGATAAGAAAATTAAAGAAAAAAAACATATGGCTAAAGAGAAAAAGAGTATGTTACTAAAAACAGGATTACTTGTTGTAATCGCTGTTATCGTATGCTTTTTAATAGTGCCATTATTTAAATCATTAAACTTTGGACTTGATTTACAAGGTGGATTTGAAATACTTTATGAAGTTAGTCCTATTGATGGTAGCAAAATGACTAAAGATAAGTTAAATGCTACTTATAAGAGTATGCTTAAACGTATTGATACTTTAGGCGTTAGTGAACCTGAAATAACTCTAGAAGGTAATGATAAGATACGTGTTAAGCTTGCAGGTGTTACTAATAAAGAAGAAGCTAGAGAGACTTTATCTACTGTTGCAACATTAACATTTAGAGATAGTGAAGATAATTTACTTATGTCTAGTGATGTCTTAGATGCAGGAGGTGCTAGACTTACTACAGATCAAAACGGTAGACCTGCTGTTAGTTTAGCGGTTAAAGATAAAGATACTTTCTATAAAGTAACTAATGCAGTTAAAGATTATGAAAATAATGTAATAGTTATTTGGTTAGATTATAACGAAATGACTGATTCTTATGCTAGTGAAGGAAGTATGTGTGGTACAAGTGAAAGTAATTGTATAAGTGCAGCTACTGTTAGTGAAGGCTTTGCTAGTGATGTTATTATTCAAGGTAACTTTACAGAAGAAGAAGCTAGTAATTTAGTTGACTTAATTAATTCAGGTAGTCTTCCTGCTAAGTTAACTGAAATATCTAGTAAAACTGTTGGTGCTAGCTTTGGAGATGCAACCCTTACTATGACAATGTATGCTGGTATTGCTGGTATACTTGCAATTATTATTTTATTAATTGGTATTTATAACTTTGCAGGTATTATATCTGCAGTATCAATACTTCTATATACATTATTTGTATTTGCAGCATTCTGGCTAATAGGAGGTGTACTAACTCTTCCTGGTATTGCTGCATTAATACTTGGTATAGGTATGGCAGTTGATGCTAATGTCTTAACTTATTCTCGTATTAAAGAAGAATTACTTAAAGGAAGAAGTCTAGAGACAGCCTTTAAAAATGGTAGTAAAGCAAGTTTTAGAACAATTCTAGATGCTAACCTTACAACACTTTTAGTCGCTATTATTATGTTTTATTTAGGAGAATCTAGTGTTAAAGGTTTTGCAACAATGCTTATCATTAATATCATTGTAACAATGGTTACTATGGTTGGTATTACAAGAATCTTAATGAAGATGTTCGTTAAGACTAAATACTTTGACAATAAATTAAATTTCTTTATAGGAGTTCATGAAGAGAATATTAAAGAAGAAAATAAGAAACCTACATATAATTATCTAGGTCTTAGTAAATTCTTCGCTGCCTTTAGTTTGGTAGTAATACTTGCATCAGTAGTTATGTTTGCTTTTAAAGGAATGAATCTTGGTATTGACTTCCAAGCAGGTAGTGATATTACTCTTGCTACAACTGAAGTTAGTGAAAAAGACTTAAGAAGTGATTTAAAAGAGTTAAAGCTTGATGAAGTAAGTATTGATGTTACTAGTAGTGAGACTGATATTAGAGTAAGTGATGAATTAAAAGAAGATGAAATAGCAGAAGTAGAGAGTTATTTCCTTGATAAATATAATGCTAGTGTCGATATTGGTGTTGTTTCTAATGTTGTTAAACAAGATTTAATTAAGAACGCTATTTTCTCAATAGTTATCTCTTTAATAGGAATTATCCTTTATATTACCTTTAGATTTAAATTTAGTTATGGTATCTCATCAGTTATTTGTCTAGTACATGATGCCTTAATGATGGTAGCAAGTGTTATTCTTTTAAGAGTAGAAGTAAATTCTATGTTTATTGCAGCAGTACTTGCAATTATTGGATATTCAATTAATAATACAATAGTAGTATTTGATAGAGTAAGAGAAAATCTAAAGAAAAAAGATAAAGATAACTTTAGTAAAGATGAACTTAAAGAAGTTGTTAATATAAGTATTAAAGATACAATGGCTAGAAGTATTTATACATCATTAACAACCTTATTTCCAGTAATTGCCTTACTTGTTATGGGAAGTAGAGAAATATTAACCTTTAATGTTGCTATGATAGTAGGATTAATCGCTGGTACTTATTCATCATTATTACTTGCAGGATGGCTTTATGTATTCTTTGCAAGTAAAAAGAAAAACAATAATAAAAAGAGAAAAGTAGTTAAAGAAGTGAGTGAAAAGACTATTAAAGGTATAAACGATTAAAGTTAAGTAAAGGGGTGTAAGACGTGAAAAAAGATACTATTACAATAGATGACTTAATGGAAAAAGTAGATTCTTATATAAAAGACCCTAAAGAAAGAGAGAAGATACTTGATGCATATTACTATGCTAAAGAAAAACATGCTGGACAGTATCGTAAGAGTGGGGAGGAATATATTATTCATCCCCTTAATGTCGCTTTAATACTTACATCTATTTATTCTGATAGTGAGTGTTTAGTAGCGGCTCTTCTTCATGATGTTATAGAAGACTGTGATGTAGATGTAGAAGAGTTTAAAGAAAAGTTTGGTCTTACTGTCTATAAATTAGTAGATGGTGTTACTAAGTTAGGTAGACTTCACTTTTCGACTGATAATGAGTACTTGGTTGAGTATTATAAAAAGATAATCGTTGGAATGAGTGAAGATGTTAGAGTTATTATTGTAAAACTTGCTGATCGTCTTCATAATATGAGAACATTATGGGCAACACCAGTTGAGAAGCAAAAGAAGAAGTCTAAAGAAGTACTTGAAATATTTGCTCCTTTAGCCCACCATCTTGGAATCCATAAAATCAAAAGTGAACTTGAGGACTTATCACTTCGTTACTTAAAGCCAACAGTATTCTATGATATAGCAGATAAACTTAATAAGACAAAAGCAGAACGTGATACTACTGTTTATGAGATGCAAGAAGAAGTAACAGAACTATTAAATGAACATCATATCCCTCATCAGATTAAAGGCCGTGCTAAAAGTATTTATAGTATCTATAATAAATTAGATAAAGGGAAGAAGTTTAGTGACATCTATGATTTACTTGCTCTTCGGGTTTTAGTAGATACAGAACAAGATTGTTATCTTGCTCTTGGTTTAATTCATTCTAAGTTTAGACCATTACCTAAACGTTTTAAAGACTATATCGCTATGCCTAAACCTAATATGTATCAGTCATTACATACAACAGTCTTTGGTATAGATGGTTATTTATTTGAAATTCAAATTAGAACTTATGAGATGGATGAAATAGCAGAAAACGGTATTGCCTCACACTGGGCTTATAAAGAAAATGGTGGTAGTAATAAAACTGCCAATCTACAGTCTATTACAACTCAAAAACTACAATTCTTTAAAGAGATAATGGAACTTGAAAACGATAAGATGAGTAGTGAAGAATTTGTTAGTTCTGTTAAAGATGAAGTTTTAAATAATAATATCTATGTCTTTACTCCTAAAGGAGATGTTTTTGAATTACCTAAAGGAGCGACTCCACTTGACTTTGCCTATAAAGTTCATAGTAAAGTAGGAGAGACTACAGTTGGAGCCTTTGTTAATGGTAATATCGTTCCTTTGGATTATGAATTAAAGAGTAATGATATTGTTAAAATAAATACTAATAAAAGTGCTCATCCATCTAAAGAATGGTTAAATATCGTTAAAACTACAGGAGCTCGTAATAAGATTAAGAGTTACTTTAGTAAGAATGAAAAAGAAGTATTAGTAGAACGTGGTAAAGAGTTCTTAGAAAAAGAGTTAAGAAAAAGAAAAATACCACTTGTAGAGTTTTATAGTGATGATAAGATTAAAGAAGTCTATAAAAACTTAAAAATAGATAATCTTGATGACTTATACTATGATATAGGTAGTGGTAAACATACTCCTAATAACGTTATTAATATAAATTATGAAAAACGTGAAGAAGAAAAACCTAAATTACTTAAAAATATTGTCAAAATAAATGATAATGCTTCTGACATAATTGTTGATGGAATAGACAAAATAAAAGTATCTATAGCATCATGCTGTAAACCAGTTCATGGTGATGATATAGTAGGATATATTACAAGAGGTAATGGTATTACAATTCACAGAAGTACTTGTCGTAATCTTGCTAGTATGGATGATAGATGTATTAAAGTAAGTTGGGATGATAAACCTACTAATAAATATTATAGTGATTTACTTATTAGAACAGATACCTTAGATAATAAATTAATTGATATTACTAGTACTGTTAGTAAAGATAATGTTTCTATTACTAGTATTAAAACAATAAATAGAGATGAATATGCTACTTATGAGATGGAAGTTGCAGTTAATGATAAAGCACATTTAGATAAATTAATACTAGATTTAGATAATTTACCATATATTACAAGTGTAGAGAGGTTGATATCATGAGAGTTTTAGTTCAAAGATGTAGTAATGCTAAATGTGTTGTTAACGGTAAAAATATTAGTGAAATAGATAATGGTTTAATGCTTCTTGTTGGTTTTACTGATACTGATAATAAAGATACGATTCTTTGGATGGTTAAAAAAATTCTTAATCTTAGAATATTTCCAGATAGCAATGGAGTGATGAACTTATCTATTTTAGATGTTAAAGGATCTATATTATCAATTTCTCAGTTTACTCTTTATGCTGATACTACTAAAGGTAATAGACCTAGTTATATAAAGGCAATGAGTGGAGAGAAAGCTAAACTCTTGTATGAGTACTTTAATAAAGTTTTAAATGATTATGTTCCTACAAAAGGTGGAGTATTTGGGGCAGATATGTCTATTACTTTAACTAATATGGGACCTACTACAATTATGTTGGAGAGATAATTATGTATAAAAATAGAATAAATTATAAATTGTTAAACTTTTTAATTCTTATGGGGCTTTTATATATTATAGTTACTAATATAGGTACCTGGTTTAATATCTTTTTATCTATTATTAGTATCTGTATGCCTTTTATCATTGCCTTTGCTATTGCCTATGCCCTTAATCCTATAGTTAGGAAACTAGTAGAAAAAGGTGTTAGAAAGAGCCTTGCTGTTACTATTGTTGTAGTAGTTGTGACTGCTATTATCATCACTCTTTTAGTTATAACACTACCACTTTTATATAATCAACTTGTTATGTTTGCAACTAACTTTGGTAAAGTTATAGAAGATGTTGGCGATAAATTTAATATTAATTTAAGCTTTATAGCAGATAGTAGTAAAGGTTATTTAAATGATATAATTAATAGTTTAGGTAACTTCCTAAAAGATGGTTCTATTGATATAGTAGGTAAAACTGCTTCATTCTTAGGTAAATTAGTAATATGTTATGTTGTATCTATCTATTTCCTTGCATATATGGATAATATTAGAAGAGCGATAGGAGACTTTTTAAAACAAGTTAAATATAAGTATTTCCGTTATGTTAAAGCTTTAGATACAGAACTAAGTAATTATCTAAAAGGACTATTGACATTTATGATTATTCAGTTCTTTGAATATTCCCTTGTCTTTTTAATAGTAGGACATCCTAACTGGTTCTTATTTGGAGTTCTAGCATCTCTTACAACAGTTATCCCTTACTTTGGAGGTCTAATTACTAACTTGCTAGCCTTATTAACTGCATCAGTTATTAGCCCAACACTATTTATTGCAACTCTAGTTATCTGTTTAATCTTCCCTCAGTTAGATGGTTATGTCATATCTCCTAGAGTCTATGGTAAGACAAATAATGTCAATCCGTTAATTACGATTATGATGGTATCAATTGGTGGTACAGTAGGTGGACCTTTAGGTATAATTATCGCTTTACCAATATATATTTTAATATCTGCAAGTTATAGATTCTTTAAAAATGATATTAAAAAAGGTGTTAAAAAAGTAAAAGCTGAGATAAGTTAAGTTAGTGTCAAGTAGTAGTGTAAACTTGATTAAATGGGTAATATATGATAAAATTATATATGCTTATGGAAAAGCGAGAAGAGAAAGTGGGTATTTTATGAGAACTTTTTATCCAAGTGAGGAGTTTAATAATATAATAATGCCAATTGTAAGTAATAGTGAGTACCAAAAGACAAAATCTTGTGTTCATCATGGAATGGATAGATATTCTCATATGATGAGAGTTGCTTACTATTCATATAAAGTAACTAAGTTTTGTCATTTAGATTATAGAAGTACAACAAGAGGAGCGGTTTTACATGATTTCTTTTTAGATGAGTATGATGAAAAGAAAGCTCATATATTAGTAAATCATCCTAAGATAGCTTTAGAAAACTCAAAGAAGTATTTTGATTTAAATGATTTAGAGCAAGATATAATTAAAGCTCATATGTTTCCAGTAGGAAAAACTCTACCAAAATATTTAGAAAGCTGGATAGTCAATGTTGTTGATGACATTGCTTGTTTCTATGAGAGAAGTTATGTCTTAAAGGAAAGTATGTCAGTTGCATGTAGTATGGTTATTTTATTATTTATGGTATTTTTTAAGAGATGGTGAGTTTTATGAATATAAAAGAATTATTAGATGGTAGTATTAATAGTATTGATATAGATGAAAACTTTACCATTCCTAAAGAAAATTATGCTAATACTGAGATAATAGATTTAGAGGAAGTTAAAGTAACAGGTAACTTAACTTATCCAAGCGATGATAATATATTCTTAGATGTAGAATGCTCTGGTACTATGAAATTAACTGATTCTGTTAGTCTAGAATCAATTAATTATCCTTTTTCCTTTAAAATAAGTGAAAATGTAGCTGAATTCTTAGAAAAAGATCAATTTACTCTTGATATTATTAGCATTTTATGGGAAAATATAGTACTAGAGATCCCTATTCGCTATAGCGAAGTTACAAATTATGATAAATATAAAGGGGATGGATGGAGAGTTATTAGTGAAGATGATGTTAAAGATAATACTAATAATCCCTTTAAAGATTTATTAAAAGAAATAGAGAAGGAGTGATAATAATGTTAAAGTTAGATATTCAAATGTTTGCAGTTCCTTTTAGAAAGGTATCTAAAACAAGAAAAAGAATGAGAAGAAGTCATAATGCTCTTGAAGTACCTGGTATGGTTAAATGTCCTAACTGTGGTGAAATGATTAAAGCTCATCGTGTTTGTCCTAAATGTGGAAGTTATAAAGGAAAAACAGTTGTAGATATGACAGAGAAAGAAGAGGCTTAATAAAGTCTTTTTTTATTGTTATTTTTACTATTTTGTGTTAGTATATAGGAACAGAAAAGAGGAAGAGTTATGAAAGTAATTAGAGATGAAGATAAGAAGAGTAATAAGTATATAATGAGATTTGAAGTAGAAAAAGGTACTATTCAAAAAAACACTAGGAAAAATGCTTCTGCTATTGAGATAACTACAGAAGACTATAATAATTTAGTAGTTTATATGGCAGATGGTTCTAAACCAAGATATAAAAATGTACCAGAAAATAAGGTAAGGCTATTAGAGTTGAGATATCAACAATTTTTGAATAATAAAACAAAGTTAAATAGTTTGAAAGACTCTAAAACTATCTTTAATGTGGTCTTTGGTGGAATTGCAGGTATTATTGTAGGTGTGACTGCTATGGCTACTAGTTCAATTACAATTCTTTTACATTGTTCTGTTATTACTTTTGCTTTAGCATATACTTCTGCTACTATTGTTAATAAAGTAATAAATAGTAAAATAAATGATATAAAAAAATATGCTTTGTTTTTTGAAAATGAAGATATATTTAAAAACGTCGATTTAGATGATTCTAATACTTTAGAAAGAGTTAAAAGTAAAGACAAAGCAGTAATTGCAGAAATAAAACAAGAAAAAGATAAAGAGAATGAAAAACCATATTTAGATAATAATAGTATTGATGGCCTATCTTTAGATGCTTTAAGAAAGATAAAAGCTAATATAGAAAGTAATATAGAAAGAGAAAACTATCTGGGTTTAGTTAGCACTGATGAGGAAACTAAATGTAATACTGAATCTAAAGGCAAACCTTATGTAAAAAAATAAAATTTGTTGGAATTTTAAAATTGACTTAAAAATAGGGGGTCAATTTTTTATTTTCGCTAAGGCAATTTTTAAAATTCAGGTTATTTTATACCTCCAATTACTAATTTTCGTAAATTGCAATGTATTTTAACTTATGTTAGAGTGTAGGCATCTACGTAGGAATATTAAAAATTATTGGAGGTAAATTAATGGTAAATAATGATAATGATAAATTTGTAAGCCTTTTAGCCGATAATACATTTAAGTATATGTTTAAAGATTATAGAGATTTTTTTAAAAAGGCAATTAAGTCAACAATTAATGTCGATATAAGTGAATATGAACTTTATAATAATGAGATAAATAGTGGAAATAAAGCTAGAGATTATAGACTAGATATACTACTAAAGAAAGACAATGATTTTATTATAATTGAAATGAATAAAAATGCTGATAAAAGGACTTTATTAAAAGCCAGAAAGTATTTATATGCTAAAGCACAGGACGGAGGACTAGTAGAAGGAGAAGACTTTAAAAAGATGCATACTATTCTTATTAACTTTAATAATTCTAAATATAAAAATGATAAAGAGGCGATTAGCGTTGGATATGATTTAATAAATGAAAAATATAATGATGTTATAGATGATATAAAAGTTTATGACATATATCTTGAAAGTCTTGAAAATGTACGTTATAATGGTAGTAACGAAAAAGAAACATATTTAGCAATGTTTAGAGCAGAGTCTTTTGAAAAGATGAGAAATATTGCTAACACCAATAAGGAGGCTTTGAAAGTAGTGGATGAATTAGAAAGACTAGGACTTGATGATAAGTTTGGAGTAGCCTATGATAATGAGGCGATGCAGAAAAGAATGATTAATACTGCCCGTAATTGGGGATATGATGATGGTAAGGAAGCAGGTGCTAAGGCAAAAGAAATAGAAATTGCTAACAATCTTCTTAAAAATGGTATATCTATTGATTTAGTATCAGAAAGTACAGGTTTAAGTGTAGAAGAGTTAAAAGAATTAAAGAAAGAAGTTTAAACACTTCTTTCTTTATGCTAAAATATTAATAGAAAAGAAGTGATAAAGATGGATTTTAAGTTTAATGATGATTCTATATATATCGTTCCTAATAGTTTAAAATTGAAACTATTAGATAACTTATCTAAAGAAAATAAGATTTATAATATTACTTTTATAAGTCTAGATGAACTAGAAAAACATTATTTTTTTGATATAAAAGAAGATGCTTTGTTATATCTATTAGATAAAACTAATGAGAATATAGATGTCTTAAAACTAATGTTAAAAAATCTATATAAAATAGATTTAACAAAAGACTATAAAGAGTCTAAATTAAATAATCTTAAAAATTTATATTTAGACTTAAAAAATAATAATTACTTAATATTTGATAAAGGATATAGAGAATACCTATCAACTAAAAATATTTATATATTAGGTTATAACATGTTAGAGCCTTATCAAAAAGAAATGTTAAATAGTATTAATACCAATTATTTAGATATTGCTAGTAATTTATCTATAGATACAGTCTATAAATATCACTCTATGAAAGATGAGATAATTAGTACAGCATTAAAAATAAGAGAACTTAATAGTAAAGGTATTAGTTATAATAAAATATTTCTAGCAGGTGTAGATAATAGTTATAATTATTTACTTAAAACTATTTTTAAGATGTTTGATATTCCATTATATCTTAAATCTACTAATAAGATTACTTCTTTAATAAATGTTAAAGATTATTTAAAAGATAAAGATATTACTCATATTAAAGATATTAATATAAAATCTAAAATAATGAAAATAGAAAGTAATTTAAGTTATGCTAAAAATAGTAAGTACTATGATATCTTATTAAAAGATAGATTAGAAAATACGAGCCTAGATAGTATAGAATTAGTAGAGTCTGTTAAAGTTTTAAATGAAGCGATAGAAGTCCCTTATTTAGTTAGTGATGATGAATATTTATTTGTTTTAGGATTTAATCAAAATTATTTACCTAAGATTTATAAAGATGAAGATTATTTAAGTGATAGCCTAAAAAGCAAGTGTAATTTAAATACTTCTACTATTAAAAATAAACTAAGTAAAGATTCCTTAGTTAAAGTCTTGGGGACTATTAAAAATCTTACACTATCTTATAAATTAACATCATTAACTAGTGAATATGCTAAGTCTAGTTTATTAAATGAGCTTAATTTAAAAGAAGTAGATAGTATTAATTATAGTTATAATTATAGTAAAGAGTTTAATAATTATAGAACAAGTAGTGTTTTAGATACTTATTATAAATACCATGAGGAAGATAAAGATTTTACCTTCTTAACTACTAATATAGATACTAGTAAATATACAAGTTTTGATCATAAATTTAAAGGTATTAATAGACCTATTACTCCTTACAGTTTATCTTACTCTAGTATAGATGATCTTGCTAAATGTCCTTTTAAGTACTATTTAAAACATATCTTAAAACTAGATAGCTTTGATGAGAATTTTAATACTAAAATAGGTAATATCTTTCATAGTGTTTTAAAAGATAGTTATAATGATAACTTTTCTTTTGATATATCTCTTAATAAAACTTTACAAGATAATCCTTTAGATAAAAGAGAAACTGTTTTATTTAAAAGATTAGAAACTGAATTAAAAGAAATAGTTAATTATAATAAGCAAGTTGAAAAAAGAAGTTTTCTAACTGAATTTTATGGAGAGAAAAGGTTAGAGATACCATTAAGTAAGCATGCTACTTTAAAAGGTTTTATTGATAAGATATTATTTAAAACATTCCATGATAAGACTTATTATGTTGTTTTTGATTATAAGACAGGAAGTGCAACCTTAAATTTAGATTATTTAGAAGATGGTTTATACTTACAATTACCTTTATATATTTATTTAATAAATAAAAGTAATTTATTTGATAAGCCTTCTTTTGTAGGTTTCTTTTATCAGTACTTATTACAAAGCTATAAAGATAAAGATGAACAGATTAAAAATCTAAAACTAGTAGGATATACAACCGATGATAAGATAATACTTTCTTATTTAGATGAAGATTATGAAACAGATTCTTTTGTTAAGGGGTTAAGTGTAAAGAAAGATGGAGAACTATCTAGTAGAAGTAAAATTTTATCAGATAGTGAGTTAGAAGATATAATGAACTCTATTAATAAAGCCTTAGAAAAATCTCTTAAAATAATAGATAATAATGCATTTGATATTGCCCCTAAAATAATTAATAATAAAAATATTTCTTGTGAGTTTTGTCCGTTTAAAGAAGTGTGTTTCGTAAGTGCAAGTGATTATATCTATCTAGAGAAGAAAGAAGGTGAATCTAATGCCTAAATTTACAGAAGAACAACAACTTGCTATCGATATGGAAGGAACAAATATCTTAGTAAGTGCAGGAGCAGGAAGTGGTAAGACTGCTGTTTTAACAGAAAGAGTGTTAAGGAAATTAAAAGAAGGTACTCATATTAATGAACTTTTAATCTTAACATTCACTAATAAAGCTGCGCTTGAAATGAAAGAGCGAGTTAGAAAGAAACTTAAAGAAAATGAACTAATGGATGAGTTAGATTTACTTGATAGTAGTTATATTACAACCTTTGATGCTTATTCTCTTGCTTTAGTAAAAAAATATGCTGATACTATTCACTTATCAAGTAATATTACAATCGCTGAATCTAGTATTTTAGACCTTGCAAAAAAAGAAATATTAGATGAGATATTTTTAGATTATTATGAAAAATGTCCTAATGACTTTCTTAATTTAATTACTAAATTTTGTCTTAAAGATGATAAAACAATTAAGAAAAGAATATTAGAACTTGATAGTACCCTAGATTTAAAACTAAATAAGGATGAGTTTATTGACACTTATATCTCTAAATATTATAGTGATGAAGTAATAGATAATTATATTAAAGAATATTTAGAACTTTTAAGTAAGAAAAAAGAAAATATTATAGATATTTATGAAGAAGTTAGATCTCTTACATCAAGTAAATATTTAGAACAACTAGAAGAGATGTTTTTACCTTTTGTGGATGCAACTAGTTATGAAGAGTTAAAAAGAACAATCTTTACCTCATTACCTAGAGCAAGAACAGGGGTAGATAGTGATTCTAAAGAATTAAGAGAGAACTTAACATCATTATTAAAAGAATTTAAAGATTTAGTTATTTATGAAAGTATAGAAGATATTAAAACTAGTATAGTTAAGACTAAAGAATATATTTCTATAATACTAGAACTAGTTAAAGAACTAGATAAAAGATTTACTTTATATAAGAAAGAGAATAACTACTATACTTTTATGGATATAGAGAAACTTGCTATCAGTTTAGTTCGTGATAACTTAGAGATTAGAGAAGAAGTAGGTAATTCTTTTAAAGAAATATTAATAGATGAATATCAAGATACTAATGATATCCAAGAGACCTTTATTAGTTATATCGCTCATGATAATGTTTATATGGTAGGAGATATTAAACAGTCAATTTATCGTTTTCGTAATGCTAATCCTTCTATTTTTAAAGATAAATATGATAATTATAAGAAAGAAGTTGGGGGACGAGTAATAGATCTTGCCAAAAACTTTAGAAGTAGAAGAGAAGTCTTAGATGATATAAATCTTTTCTTTTCTCATATCATGGATGATTATTTAGGTGAAGCAGACTATAATAATGGCCATGCTATGGTGTTTGGTAATATGATGTATGAAGGTAGTGCTAAAACAACTAATAATAACTACTTAGATATTTATACTTATGATGAGAAAGATAAAAGTTATAGTAAACTTGAAAAAGAAGCCTTTATTATTGCAAATGATATTAAAGAAAAGATTAATAGTAAGTACTTAGTTTATGATAAAGATGAAGATTCTTTAAGAGAAATAGAGTATCGTGACTTTGTTATATTATTAGATAGAGCGACTGATTTTACTACTTATAAACAAGTATTTGAATATTTAGGTTTACCTATTACTTTATATGAAGATGAAAAGACTAGTGGTAGTACTGATTTATATCTTTTAAAAAACTTCTTTATTATGGCTAAATCTATTATTACTAATAATTATGATAGCAAGTTTTGCCTTGCCTTTACCTCAATTTCTCGTAGTTTTCTTTTCTCTTATACCGATGATGAAATTTATCAGGCTTTAGTTAATAACACTTATAAAGATACTAGTGTCTTTAGACTATTTAAGGAAGTCTTAGAAAATATAGATGAATTAACCCCAGTAGTCTATTTAGAAAAACTATTAGAGAAATTAAATTATATAGATAAACTTACTTTAATAGGTAACGTCGAGATTAACTCTAGTAGAATGGAATACTTCTACAATTTAATTACAAACTTAGAAAATAGTAACTTTACTATTCTTGATGTTAGTGATTATTTAGAGAAAATAAATAATGAGAAATTAGAGATTAAACTTGCTATTAGTAAAGAAGATAGTAATAGTGTTAAGATTATGACTATTCATAAATCTAAAGGACTAGAATATCCTATCTGTTATTTTGCAGGCTTTTATAAAGACTTTAATAAAGATGAATATAAAAGTAATGTCTTGTTTGATGATACTTATGGCATCATTATAGATGAAGTTGATACTAATAATAAACTAATTACTAAGACTCTTTCACTAGAAAAATTAAAACAAAAAGATATTAGTGAGAAAATTAGACTTTTATATGTAGCATTAACCCGTGCAAGAGAGAAAATGATAATAGTTATGCCTAATATCAGTAATGATAAAGAATTAGGAGATGTTGTTAGTGATTATGATAGATTAAACTATACTAACTTTGCTAAAATGGTTATTAGTGTAGCATCTTTATTTAAAGATAAAACTAAAGAAATAACTGATATAAAAGATATATCTAAAGCTTATTTAGAAGTTAAAAAAATTACTTCTAAAGTAGATAATAATGTAAAAGAATTAGAGATTATTCCTTCTATTTATGATAATAATATTAAAGAAAAAGAAACTTATCATAAAGAAGGAGACGATGTTAAAACAGAAGAAGAATTAAAACTTCTAGAAATAGGAAGAAATGTTCATACATTGTTTGAGAGAATTGACTTTATTAATAATAAGTTACCTTATATAGAAGATAACTATTATAAAGAAAAACTTACTAACTTTTTAAATAGTAGTTTTATATCTAAGTATAAAGACTATAAAAAATATCAAGAATATGAATTTCTTTGGGAAAATAGTAATAAAACTTATCATGGTAAAATAGACTTATTATTAGTAGGGGATAGTGAAGCATTAATTATCGATTATAAACTTAAAAATACAAAAGATAAAGCTTATATAGACCAATTAAACGGCTATAAAGAAGTAATTAGTAATAAGTTAAATCTACCTACTAGTTGTTATTTATATTCAATAATAGATGAAATTTTCGAGAAAATTTGACAAAACGCTAATTTTGTAGTATAATACAAGCAACTTCAAGATATGGGGGTTTTAATAAAGGGGGTTATACATATGGAGAAGTCATTTATATTTGAATATTTAGATGAGAATGATTTTAGAAAAAGAGAACGTTCTGTAAGAAAATATAACATGTTAGCTTATAAAAAACTAACTTTTGAATATTATCCAGAACTAAGACGTGGTCATTTTTTAGGTGAAAAGGTTAGTGAAGATACTAAAGCAGGTACAATGAATTATGAACTTAAATTACCAACAGATGAGTTATTCGCTAAAGTACATGGAGAGATTAGAGTTCATTATACAGTATACCCTGATAAACGTGTTATTCTACTTACCAATATTACTCCAGAAGGTATTTTAAATGAAGGACATATGGCTGAGTTATCTACTTATAAAGGAGTAATGATATCTAAATCTCACCCTGAAAAAGATATGTTTAAAATCAACTTATTAAATATGTTAAACAAATAGTCATAAAAGTATGGCTATTTTTTTGTAAAAACTCTTGCAGAAGTCTAGAATTTATGCTAATATTAAATAGCAGTGATTGATATGGACCCTTAGCTCAGTTGGTTAGAGCATCCGGCTCATAACCGGACGGTCGATGGTTCGAGTCCATCAGGGTCCACCATTTATCTTGCGGGTATGGCGGAATTGGCAGACGCGCTAGACTTAGGATCTAGTGTCTTAGACGTGCAGGTTCAACTCCTGTTACCCGCACCACTTAATGTAATTAAATCCTTATAATGTAAGGGTTTTTATTTTGTTCAAAAAACTATAAAGATATGGTACAATATACTTACTTGGGAGGTATTGTTATGATTAGTAAAAACAATTTAGAATGTATAAGGGAAGACTTTAGTGATATTGATAAAGAATATAGAAATATAGAACAAGAAATATGGGGATTAGAAGAAAATCCAATAGTAAAAAAGTATATTGGATTACAAAAAAAGAAAACCGAACTTGAAATTAAAAGAAAAAATCTATATGGATTAATGAAACATGGTGAGTATGAAAACTGTGATCATTTGTGGTGTATTTCTATGGATGAATATGGAGAATATGACTATGTTTGTGTTAAATGTGGTTTGAATTATAAGTCATTGAGATTAACTAATAGAGGAAAAGAAGATAATCTTTCTTTTGATGAGAGAGTTATGGCATCTGTTTTAAAAGATCAGAGTTTTGTAAATAGTGCTAATATAAATTTAGTTTGTGATAAAGATCTTGTAATGGCTATCTATAAAAAGATTAAAGAACATCATCCTGATATAGATGATAAAACTGCTGTTAAATATTTAGAGATAGCTTTAGAAGATATTAGAAATATAGAAGTAAGCGAGAAAAGAAAGAAAAATAGAGCGAAAAGATTAGGATTAAGTAAAGATTTTAATAGATGGAAATAATATGTAATTATATGTTAAGGGAGTGATTAAAAATGGAATATAATGTTTACTGCGATGAAAGTTGTCATCTTAAAAGTAATGAAAGTAAATATATGTTAATTGGTGCAGTTTATTGTCCAAAAAGAGTGAAATATATATAATAACATCTTATTTAATAGATGAACCACATTACCTGGATAAGATATTAAAAGAATATAATAAATATAAAAAACTCCTAGTGGATAGGGAGTTTTAAAACAAGAATAAACGGATAACGCAACTTAAAAAAGTTGCGTTTCCAGGACTCATATAACTCTGGGTCATCGAGTACTTAAAATGTATCATATTTTACTTGTGAAGTCAAATGAATTCATTTTTTTGCTACCACTTATATTATACTTATATTAATATTATTTATGAAAGAAAAAAAGTTGATTAGTTAGAACTCTAAATAATATTTAAGAATATAATGTATCTTATTCTCGATTAAGACATGTAATAATGATTAATGATATTAAAAGTTTATGATATATATTGATGGGTAATAAAATTGCCTGTAAAAAAAGTAATTGCAATATATGAATATAACAAATTTTAATAAACCTATTCTTTATTAATAAGTTTTGTTATTATGATAATAGTAGTTACATTATATAGTATCTCATTAGATTTAATGTTTGTTAAATAATGATATGTATATTAAGTAACTTTAATAGTAGGAAACAGGTGATAACGATGAAAGTAATCTTAATGAATCAAAATAAAAAAGTGCTATTAGCAGAAATGGATGAGAGTAATACATTTCAAGAAATATATGAATATTATGATATTAACTATGCACCTTTACATTTATATAATGCATATAACCATAGTGAAGATGTATTAATTGCATTAAATACATGGTTTAAAGGTAGAGGTATTCCAGCATGGAGACAAAATATAGAGAAGTTATTAGAAAGGTTAAATGTAGTATCTCCTACAGAACTTTTAAATAAAGCCTATGGCTTATCTTTATCTGATCAATATTGGATTAAGGAAGAACAACAAAATTTAAAATGGAAAGATATAAATTTTTTTACGAATGATTTTGAGTATAAAGATTATTTAGATGTATCACTAAATTCTAATTCTAGGGAATCAAGTACAAGAATCAGCTTGCATTCTCCTAACAATACTACAGATGGAATGGTAAAAAAAGGATGGATTATTTATAAAGATAATAATAGAGTTTTAGTAAAAGGAACATATTCTATATCAGGATTAGAACCTATAAATGAATGGCTAGCTTCTAGGATTTGTAAAAGGCTTGATTTAGATTATTGTGATTATACTTTAGATATATTATCGGGGCAATTAGTAAGTAAGTGTAAGAACTTTTTAACTCAAGATGAAGAAATTATATCGGCTAGTGATATTATGAATTTAGAAAAGAGTAATAATGTTAGTGACTATGAAAGATATGTTAGTATTTTAGAATCTCATGGAATTAAAGATGTAAAGAAGAAATTATCAGATATGTATATAGTTGATTATTTAATGTTAAATACAGATAGACATATGAAAATTATGGTATTATTAGAAATGTTAAAACTTTAAAATGGGAAAGAATAACACCTATTTTTGATACTGGAACAAGTCTACAATCAGATGTAACACTTCCATATTTAGATTTTGATAATGAAGAATATAAGTTTTTCCATTCTCATAATATGACAGTTAATGAGTTAGTTAATTATATCAAGTTAGAAAAGTATGATTTAACAAAATTAGATGGTTTGAAAGATGAGTATAAAGAAGTTTTAGAAAAATATTCTGATGTAATTGAATTAAATCCAAAAAGACAAGAAAAGACAGTAGAAGGTTTTGGTGAAAGAATAGAGTTATTAAAACAAGCAAAGGAAAAATATAAAGATGTAACACCAGTAGACTTTCTTTTAAGAGAAAGAAGTATGTTAGAAAAAAATAGTTAAAACATTAAAAAATAGATTATGACATTGGCAAAATATTATGGGGGTATATATTTATGTATGAGTATTTTTATGAGTTAGATAAACCAAATGATTTTAGTGTATTGTTACTCAAATGTAATTATCTTGAAGATGAATATTATTCTGTAGAGTCATCTTTAACGCTAGATTTCTGTATTAAAAATACTAATTTATTTGCAAATTTAAGAAAGGTAGATAATCTTATAGAATCTCTTTTTTACGAGATGACGGAAAATAAAAATAGACTTTATTATTTTGAAGATTATGAAAAATTATCTGTTATTTTTGATTATTTTAATAAAGAAGAATATGAAGAAATGAAAAAAGAGAAGGATAATTTACAGTTAAAAACAAGTGATTTAAAAATAGTTTTGGAATATTATAAAGTCTGCATAGAAGGATTACTTGAAATTTATCCTGACTTAAGTTGTTTTTTAACCACTACTATAAAAATGATAGATGATGCCTTAAAAGAATTGGATAAGAAAAGGTTTATTCAGATACCATATAATAATAGTGTTATGTATACTTTTCCAAATGCATGGTATATTACTCCAAATGGTTACTTATATAACACTGGTTCAGGTCATAAACAAGGTAATTTAAGTTATCCATATTATGATATTTTAGATAGGTTAAAAAATAGTCAAGAAGTACCTTTAGTTGATAATCGTAACAAAATTAGAAATATATTAAAGCGAGGTTATGTAGAAGCTGTTGAATTTAAGAATTATGCCAATTTAGAATATGAAATTCCTACAGTTATGACAACAGATTCTTCCCCAGTATATCAACTTAGAAAAAGTTATCAGAAGAATATCTCTACTTTAGTAATAGGACATTTAGCAGCAGAAGAGTCTTTATATAGGAGTTTTTTTAGGATGAATTCATCTAATTATAAGCAACAACTAGCTTTATATTTTTCTTTAAATAAAATAGCTTTAGATGATGTCTTAGTTAGATATTGTGGTTTTCATAAAATAAGTTCAGTAGTTGATAAGACTATAACAACTTCTTCCTTAAATGCTGTAGATGATTTAAAATTATACTTAGATAAAGGATGGACTATTGATATAATTCCTGGAATTGTTTATGATAGAGTAAAAGATAAAGTAGAAGATGTGAATTTTAATTCATATTTTGTTAGTGATATTTTAAACAAATCATTAAATGAATATAATGGTAAAGGTAAAATATTAATAAAAGATTATAAAAGTAGGTGTTAATTATGCAAAGATTTAAAGCTACTAAGGTAGCAAGCTTTTTAGGAATATTTTTTAATTTATTTCTATTTGTAATTAAATTTATTGCCTCATTCTTTACCTCAAGTCAAGCGATGATGGCTGATGCTATTAATAGTTTAGGAGACATTTTCTCATCACTTATGACATTAATAGGTAATAAAATAGCAAGTAAACCTAGTGATGATGACCATAATTTAGGTCATGGTAAAGCAGAATATATTTATTCTCTTTTAATAAGTATTGTTATTATTGTAGTAGCAGTTACTCTATTTAAAGATTCACTAGAATCCATATTTGTTAAAAGTGATTATACTTTTTCATATATGCTAATAGTTGTTTGTATTATTACTATAATAATTAAATTATCTTTATATCTCTATACTAATAAACTATCTAAAAGTCTAAATAGTTTACTTTTGAAAGCTAACTCAAAAGACCATTTATATGATGCTATTGTTACTAGTATTAACTTACTAGCAATTATATTAACTAGTTTTGGTATATACTTTGTAGATGGTTTAGTAGGTGTCTTAATAGCTTTATGGATATTAATTAGTGGCCTTAAAATCTTTAAAGAAAGTTATGATGTCTTAATGGATAAAGCTATAGATAATGATACAAAAGATAAAGTTTTAGAAGTAGTTAAGAAATATAGTGAAGTAAAGAAAATAACTCACTTTAATGCCACACCAGTAGGATATAAATATCAAATATCATTTACTATCTTTGTGGATGGTAATATGTCAACATATGAATCTCATGATATTGCTAATAAAATTGAACGAGAACTTGAAAAATTTGATGAAATATATTTAACAGTAATTCATGTTAATCCTATTTAATCCTTTGCAATATAAAGAAAGTATGATATAATCTACTGGTAGAAAGAAGGAGTAATATGGAAAAAATATATGTTTTTGGGCATCGTAAACCTGATACAGACTCAGTTAGTGCAGCGATAAGTTATTCTTATTTAAAAAAACAATTAGGTTTTAATGTAGAACCTCGTGTACTTAGTGCAATTAATAAAGAGACTAAATATGCACTAAAATACTTTAAGGTAAAAGAGCCTGCTTACTTAAATGATGTTAAATTACAACTTAAAGATGTTAATTATCATAAAGGATATTTCTTAAATGAAAAGAAATCTATCTTTGATAGTTATATTTATATGTTAAATGAAGGTTTAACTGGTGTACCAATTGTTGATGATAAAAATAAATTTAAAGGAATAGTAACAATTAAAGACTTAGCTCATACTTTTATTAATACTAAAGTAGAGAAACTTGAAACTAGTTATGATAACTTACTTAATGTTTTAAATGCTGAAGAAGTAAATAGAGCAGATGATGAAGTTGTTGGTAATATTTTAGCAGCAGCATATCGAAGTACAACCTTTATTAATACAGTTAATTTAACTAGTGATGATATCTTAATAGTTGGAGATAGACATAGTGTTATAGAATATGCTGTTAACTCTAAAGTTAAAATGATTATTCTATCAGGATTTAGTGAAATTAAAGATAAACATATAGAAATTGCTAAAGAAAATGGTGTTAATATCATTAGAAGTAGTTATGATACTTATCATATCGCTAAATTAATTGGTTTAGCTAACTACATCAGAACAATGGAAAGAACTACTAAAGATGCAGTTTACTTTGATGAAAATAGTTATGTTGATGACATTTTAGATGTTAATAAGAAATTAAGACATACTAATTATCCAGTAATTAATTCTAAAACTGGTAAATGTTTAGGACTTTTAAGAATTACTGATTTAGATTCTAAGAATCCTAAGAAAGTAATATTAGTAGACCATAATGAAGCGAAACAAAGTGCTGAAGGTCTAGATGAAGCAGAGATTGT
>CALVIP010000014.1 GCA_944331715.1 uncultured Bacilli bacterium | reverse complement strand
GAGACTATTGGTCCAAAGTATGCTGCTAGTACTACTTGGGCTAGTCAGGTTAATAATTACATTGCTTTAATTAGAAGCAGATAAAGAGCTTAGGCTCTTTTTATTTGCTTTTTTCCTTATTTCTTCATATAATAGTTATATAAATAATAGTAGTAATGAGGTAGTAGTATGGTAATAAATGGAGTAGTTAATGACAATTTGGCAACTATGTCTTTTAATGAACATCATTATGTAGTAAAAAGAGTTACAATGAGTTTTCCTACATTATATTATTTAGGACTTGAACCTATCTTTGGTGATTATATTAAAGAAAATGATACTTTAGTAGTTGCTGGTAAACTTAGTAAGAGAGATGTTTTAGAGAAAGAAGATACTATATACGGTGGTATTAAAATATCTAAAGATGAGGAGTATATAGATGTAAATGATATTACAGAATCTACTAAATATCTTAAAAATATAGATGTTAAAACAGGAGAATGTTTTAGTAGATTATATATAGATGGAGATGTTAGAAGATTAGATAAAGGTTTATATAGTTATGAAAAGGATAATTCTGTTGTTTTAGTTACACCTAATTTAGATAAAAAAAAATTTAATGTTTTTGATTTGAAGAAAAAGTTAAATGAATTAGCTCCTATTATTGGCTTTAGTGGAATGGAAGATAAATTTAATGTTATATCAGTTAGAAAAAAAGATGATAGTAGTTCTTTTTTTGAAATGACTATTAATTTTGATAATATAGATTACATTAAAGCTTCATTTACTGTAGATGAAAATAATACTCTTAAGTTTAATCCTTATATTTACAGTGAATATTTTGCATCTAACTATATATTAAATAAAAATGAGAGTTTTATTTTCTCTTCTGCTTTTCCATATTATTTTTCAAAGAATGAGTTAATGTTATCTCTTAATAGTCTTAATAATAAAAGTGATAATTTTCAAAAAGTTTTTTCTAGAATTTATGTTGGAAGTGTGATTGGTAATAAAGATAGTGTAGGTTATAATAGTAGAAGAATTTAATTAATACATATATTGATTATATGTATTTTTTTGTCTTGTAATAGTTATCTTAATCATTTGTTTTTACTCATAGTATTTTATAGGAGGTTACTTACTATGAAATATAATACTAATGGTTTAAGTAATGATGAAGTTATTAAGTTAAGAGATAAGTATGGTACTAATGCTTTAGTAATGGTTAATAAAGATAGCTTTTTTAAACAGTTTATTAGGAGTTTGGGAGATCCTATTATTAAAATACTTTTAATCGCTTTAGGGATTAAAACTGTCTTTTTAATACAAGATTTTGATTGGTATGAGACTGTGGGTATTGTAATCGCTATTTTTCTAGCATCTTTTATATCAACTATATCAGAGTATGGAAGTGAGAAAGCTTTTATAAAATTACAAAGTGAAGCGGAAGCGATTAAAGTTAAAGTAAGACGTGATGGGAAAACTTTACTTATAGATATAAATGATGTAGTAGTAGGAGATATTATATTATTAGAATCTGGTGATAGGATTGTTGCAGATGGAGTATTAATTAAAGGAGAAGTTAGTGTAGATGAGTCTTCTATTACTGGGGAGAGTAAGGAAGTATATAAAAAACCTTTTATTAGTGGTCTTAACCCTAATGATAATAATGAACTATTAAGGGGTAGTGTTATATATCATGGAGTAGGAGAGATGGTTGTTACTAAAGTTGGGGTTAATACTTTTTATGGTAAGATATCTTTAGAATTACAAGAAAAACAACCAGAAAGTCCTTTAAAGTTAAGGCTTAGAGATCTTGCTAGAGTAATTAGTAGAATAGGTTATATAGGGGCTTTTTTAGTAGCATTTTCATACCTTTTTTCTGTTCTTGTTATAGATAATAACTTTGATATAAGTAGAATTGTTGTTACTTTGTCTGATACTTCACTACTATTTGCCTACTTCCTTCAAGCTTTAACACTTGCAGTTACAATAATAGTAGTATCTGTTCCTGAGGGGTTACCTATGATGATAACTTTGGTGTTATCTAGTAATATGAAAAGAATGCTTAAAGATAATGTTTTAGTTAGGAAACTTATGGGAATAGAGACTGCTGGTAGTTTAAATATATTATTTACTGATAAAACAGGTACTCTTACTAAAGGGAAACTTGAAGTAGTAGGGGTTATGTTTGGTAATTTAGATTACTATAAAGAAAAAGAGAGACTTAAGAATAGTATAACTTACTATGATGTATTGAAAAGAGCGATTTTATCTAATACTAATTGTGTTTATAGCGAGAAAAAAAATATTTGGATTGGGGGAAATGCTACTGATAAGGCTGTTGTTAATTATTTAGGAGAGAATAATTATTCTGTAAGAATAGTTAAACAAGTTCCTTTTGATAGTAAGAATAAATATTCTTATACTAAAGTGTTAGAAGGTAGTAGAGAGATAACTTATTATAAGGGGGCACCTGAAGTATTGCTTGATAAATGTAAATATTATATTTCATCTAGTGGAAGGAGTGTTCCTTTTGTTAATAAAAATAGAATTGTTAATATAATAGATGAATATGCAAGGAAGGGTATTAGGGTCTTAATGCTTGCAATGGATGAAGGTAAGGGGTTAACTTTTATATCTTTATTATTTATTAAAGATGAGTTAAGAGAAGAAGTAAAGGATGGAATAGAGTTAGTTAGAAAAGCAGGTATTAAGACTGTTATGATAACAGGTGATAATAAAGTAACGGCTAAGTCTATTGCAAAAGATGCTGGTATTATAAACAGTGATAGAGATGTTGTTCTTACTAGTAGTGAGTTAAATAGTATGAGTGATGAAAAGGTTAAAGAGATTATTCCTAAATTATGTGTTGTGGCAAGGGCTTTACCTACTGATAAGAGTAGACTAGTAAGATTAAGTCAAGAATTAGGTCTTGTTGTAGGAATGACTGGGGATGGTGTAAATGATGCTCCTGCTTTGAAAAAAGCTGATGTAGGATTTGCTATGGGAAGTGGTACTGAAGTTGCTAAAGAAGCATCTGATATAATTTTACTTGATAATAACTTTAATTCTATAGTAAAATCTATACTTTATGGTAGAACAATCTTTAAAAGTATTCGTAAATTTATTATCTTTCAATTAACAGTTAATTTCTGTGCTGTTTTCTTATCAATAGTAGGGCCATTTATTGGAGTTGCTAATCCTGTTACTGTTATTCAAATGCTTTGGGTTAATATGGTTATGGATACTCTTGCAGGAATTGCCTTTTCTTATGAAGCACCTCTTTTAGAATATATGGAAGAACCTCCTAAGAAGCGTGATGAGAAAATATTAAATAGTTATATGATTCATGAGATTGTTTTTACTAGTATTTATTCCTTTTTACTTTGTATCTTCTTCTTAAAGAGTCCTTTTATTCATTCCTTCTTTAGAAGTGGTAGAAATGATATTTACTTTAAGAGTGCATTCTTTGGATTATTTATCTTTATGATGATATTTAATAGTTTTAATGCTAGGACAAGTCGTCTTAATATTTTCGCTAACCTTCTTTCTAATAAAGTCTTTTTAGGAGTAATTATCTTTATAGTAATAGTACAAGTACTTCTTATTTACTATGGAGGAGATTTGTTTAGAACAACATCTCTTAGTCTAAAAGAAATAGAGATAATGTTAGTATGTGCTTTTTCTGTTATACCTGTAGAGTTCTTTAGAAAAATTTATCTTAAAAGTAAAGGAAAATTAGGTTGTGTTTAAGAAAGATTAGTTGTATAATAAAAACACGACTGGGGGAAGAGTATGGAAAAGCTTAGAATTATGAGTTTTGTTTTAGATTCTTTTACTTTGGTTAAAAGTAAGGAAGAAAGGTCTAAAAGAGTAATAGATTATGTTAGAAAAACAGATATTGATTTAGGAATATTACAAGGAAATAATAATTCATTATATGACCTTTCTACGAGGTTGGAGGGGTATGATATTATTTATGATTATTATAATAACTTGTTTTTAATGAAACCTATATTAGATGTTGTTGATAATTTTTCTTCGGTAGATTATAGTGCTTTTGTTACTAGATTTATGGATGATATGATAGCTTTCTGTAGTGTTAAAAAACGTAAGAAAGAGAGTTTAGGAAAGCTTAGTGATATATTTAAAGAATATGAAAATATAGACCATAAGGTCTTAGGAGGGACACTACAGGATGTAAATATAGATAGTTTTTGTGATAAATATAATCTTGATAATATTTGTAGTGAGCCTAGAAGTAATTATGTTCTTGTATCTAAAGGATTAGATGCTAGAGTAGTAGATAGTCCTATGATGGGTTCAGTAGAAGTAGAGCCTATGGTTGTTGATATTACATATAAGAAAGTGAGAAACGATTATGAAAAATTTAAAAATACTTAGTATGAATTTAGGAAGAGGTTTTGTTCCTATTAAAGATAAGGGAAAAAGAGAATATTTAATGGATTTTATTAAAAAAGAAGATTATGATATTGTTATGTTACAAGGTAATAGAATAGGAAGTAATAGGCTTTTTAAAGATTTAGGATATAGTTATGCTGATTCTTCTAAAAATGTGATTACTCTTGTATCTAAGAGAGAAATTGCTGAAAATAGTTCTACTGATGAATTAAATTGTTCAATAATTTCTAATATTACTAATCCCGTAGAACTTATTAATGTAAATTGTAAAGATAGTAAGAATTTTGATGATGTTTTTAATATATGTGATTATTATAGTAGACAAGATAGTAAAGGTTTTGTTAGGACTAGAATAGTTGCAGGGAGATTTCCAAGAGAAGTTGATACAAATGAATTTTGTGATGCATTTGATTTAGAAGATATTTCTACTTTAGTAGGACAGGAGACTCATGCTAAAAATAACAGAGAGATGTTAAATCATTTCTTTATATCTAGAAATTTAGGATGTATGAATATTCATAAATTAGTAGGAATGACAGAAGTATCTAAAATAGGGGAAGCTTATCCTATAGAGGTAACTTTGAAGAAAGTATTGAAATAACTTTCTTTTTCTTTAGTTTTCTGTTAAAATTTTAATTGTTTTGAGGTGGTATTATGTTACAAGTAAATAATGTTAGTTTAAAGTTTGATAAAAGAACTTTGTTTAGTGATGTTAATTTAAAATTTACTAATGGTAATTGTTATGGAATAATAGGAGCGAATGGGGCAGGGAAAAGTACCTTTTTAAAACTTCTTACAGGGGAGATTGATACTACTACTGGGGATATTACTGTTAGTAAGGGAGAGAGAATCTCTGTTTTGAAACAGGACCATTATCAGTATGATGATATGAGAGTACTTGATGTTGTTATTATGGGTAATGATAGACTTTATAAGATTATGAAAGAAAAAGAAGAGTTATATTCTCATACGGAGTTTACTGAAGAAGATGGGTATAGATTAGCAGATCTTGAAGCAGAGTTTTTAGATATGGATGGTTGGAATGCAGAGAATGATAGTGCTATACTTTTAACTAATTTAGGGGTTAGTGATGAATACTTTGAAAAAAGTATGAAAGATATACCTGTTAAGTTAAGAGTTAAAGTTATGTTAGCATCTGCTTTGTTTGGTAATCCTGATATTCTTTTACTTGATGAACCTACTAATAGTTTAGATATAGATGCTATTAGTTGGTTAGAAGAGTTTTTAATAAATTATCCTAATACAGTAATAGTTGTTAGTCATGATAGACATTTCTTAAATAAAGTATGTACTCATATAGTAGATATAGATTATGGTAAGATGAAGATGTATATAGGTAATTATGACTTTTGGTATCAGTCTAGTGAGTTAGCTTTAAAACAAATGAAAGATGCTAATAAGAAGAAAGAAGAGAAGATTAAAGAGTTACAAGACTTTATTGCAAGGTTTAGTGCTAATGCTTCTAAGAGTAGGCAGGCTACTTCTAGAAAGAAGATGTTGGAGAAGATAGAATTAGAGACAATAGTTCCATCATCTAGAAAGTATCCTTATATAGATTTTCCTATTACTAAGAATATTGGTAAAGAAGTACTTAAAGTAGATAATTTAAGTAAAGAGGTAGATGGTAAGAAAATACTTAATAAGATATCTTTTACTATTCTTAGAGGAGATAAAATTGCTATTATATCTGATAATGATTTAGCGAAGACTACTCTTTTTGAGATATTAGCAGGTAATATTAAATGTGATGAAGGAGATGTAGTGTTTGGTAAGACAATAGATGCTTCATATTTACCACAAGATAATAGTAGTTACTTTGAGAATGATAAAAATATATTAGAATGGTTAAGTCAGTTTTATAGGGTAGACGATGAGACACACTTAAGAGGATTCTTAGGAAGAATGTTATTTAGTGGAGAAGATGTCTTTAAGAAAGTTAGTGTTTTATCTGGAGGAGAGAAGGCAAGATGTATGTTAAGTAAATTAATGTTAGAAGAGCCTAATTTCCTAATATTAGATGAACCTACTAACCATTTAGATTTAGAGAGCATTACATCATTAAATAAAGGATTAGAGAACTTTGAAGGAGAGTTAATATTGACTTCAAGAGACCATGAGTTAAATCAAACTGTTTGTAATAGAGTTATTGAAATATTAGATGATGGTTCTATTATAGATAGGAGAATGACTTTTGATGAGTATTATGAGAGAAAGTAATTATGAATATAAAAAATATATATACTAATGCTAAAGAAGAGATTGTTGATTTTTTATTAAGATATTTGTCTCAACATAATATTAGTTATGTAAGAGTAGAAGATGAAGTTCATTTTTTAGATAAAATTTATAGATTTTATAATAGTAAAGATATTAGTTTAGAAGATAGTTTAGAGAAAATTTATAAAACTATAAATGAGTTAGAAGTTTCTAAAAGATTAAGTTTAGAAGATGATTTAATAGAATTTATTACCATAGAAGGAAGAATTGATACTAAGTATTCAATACCTGATTATAATAAAAAGAAATTAATTAAAATGCAAAATAGAAGAAGCAATTTAAAACTTAAAAATAGTAGAAAATAAAAGAGTGATTTTTATAGTTCACTCTTTTACTTTTAAGGCTCCCTTTTCACATCTATTACCCCAGTAGTCTAAGATCTTATTATCTTTTTTTACTACTATTATCTCACAGTGATTAGGACATCCTTTACATTCTATACCTGTTGTTTCAAAGTTAGCATCTTTTACTTTAAAATTGAATTCTTTCTTAATTCCTGTTTTTCTTGCAAGGATAGCACTACCTATCGCTCCCATTAAATGGCCATTTTCGTCTATGATAATATCTTCATGTAATAAGTCTTCAAAGGCTTTCTTTACCCCAATATTTTTAGATACTCCTCCTTGAAATATTATTGGTCCTTGTATCTTTTTACCTTTACCGACATTGTTAAGGTAGTTTGATGCAACACTATAACATAGTCCTGCAATAATATCATTTCTTTTATAGCCCATTTGTATTTTATGAACTAAGTCAGATTCTGCAAATACTGTACATCTAGCTGCTATATTTGTTGGATTTTTACTAGTTAGAGCGATTTTACCAAAGTCTTCTACATCTAAACCTAAACGTTTCGCTTGACTAGATAAGAAACTTCCTGTTCCAGCAGCACATAATGTATTCATAGCATAGTCTGTAACTATTCCATTATCTAAGAGAATTATTTTAGAGTCTTGTCCTCCTATTTCTAAGATAGTTCTAATATCAGGGTACTTAGATAAAGTACCTATAGCATGGGCAGTTATCTCATTTTTTATACTTGTTGCTCCTAACATAGTTCCTATTAACTTTCTAGCAGAACCTGTAGTACCAACTGATGTTACTTTTATATCTTCTGATATTTGTTCTTCTAAATTCTTTAAAACTCTTTTTACTGCTTTAATAGGATTACCTTCAGTCCATAGATAGGTAGAAGCTAAGATGTTATTATCATTATCAAGTATTACTCCTTTTGTAGAAATAGAACCTATATCAATTCCTAAACTTGCTTCCATTTTCTTCCTCCTTCTTAATCTTTAATAAATCATAGAAAGCTTCAATCCTCGTATTTAAACCTTCAACTCCTGTTTGTTCATCAAAAGATAAAAATATAATGGGCATATCATTATCTTTGGCAATTTTCATTATGATTGGCATTGCTCCTATTTCTGGAGTACATCCTGTAGGTTTGGTATGAATGATACCATCATATTTATGCTTTTTTAACCAATAGACTCTATATACATTATCTAGTCCATCTGCTCCTAATGTATATTTACAATACTTTCTTACTTTAAACTTCATATATTTTTCTATTAATTTCTTTTGCCATAATAAATAACTAAGATTAGTAAATCTTTTTATTTCTATATTGTAAGATGCTAATAGCTTTTCTAATTCATATGTAGCGAATGGTTCCATTGCTGTATATAATTCTCCTATGATACCTACTTTTAGAGTATCTTTAGGCTTATTAATCTCTACTTTTCTTAGTTCTTTCTTTGCTTTATGATAGAGTCTTGTTAGTTTTATAATACTATTTTCTTTGTTAGCTTTCTTAATAAAATTATCTTTAATCTTTTTAAAGCTATTTTTGTTCTTTTCAAAACCAACTCTTTTTCTTATATAGATATCTATGTTATCTAAATAATAAATATAAAGAAGAGTACTTATTATTTCTTTTATAAGTTTTCTTCTTGTTAGATAGGGATTTAACTTTAACATAGTTTTATATAATTCTCCAAACCTAGCATGATCTTTTTCTGCTATTTGATACATTGTAAAATTATATCCTAAATCTTTTAAAATAGTCTCTTGTACTTCAGCATAGTATCTATATCTACAACCTCCTCCTGCTTGAAATAATACAGTTGCTCCTTTATCTAAAGCTTCTATAAAATTACCTAAATTATATTTAAAAGGAACACATACGGTATCAGGAGAGTTTTTAGAACCTAAGGAAATAGTTTTCTTTGTTATTTTAGGCATTTCTATTACTTTTAGATGAGTAGTATTTGTTATTAATTTTCTTAAGGGATTAAAATAATTACCAAGTTGAGGGAATGCTATTAACTGTTTCATAAGTGGATTCCTCCTTTTAACATATCTAGAAAGCTTTCTAGTCTTGTGATAACTGCTGTATTATTAGTTAAATCTTCAAACGTTAGAGAAATAGTAGGATGTTTTTTTCTTTTTCTTATAATCATTTCATTAGATAGAGAATCTGGTCCACAAGGGAATGCTGTTAAGATAATAGTACCATCTACTTTATCTTTAAAATAATTAAAGGCTGAGAGTAATTCTTTATTCATAGTAAAGTGTATTTTAGTAGATATTTTACTACAATTAAACTCTATTAAATCTCTTGGTATTTGATAACTGTAAATAATAGAGATATTATTTTTTTCTAGATAGTTTGTTATGTTTTTACCTATTAAATTATCATTTAAAATATAGGGATGACCTAGTAATAATATCTTTGTTTTATTACTTCTTAAGGCCTCTTTAGCTTTCTTTTCTTCATTTTTATAATAATCCTTTTCTATTTCTTTTGCCTTGTTGTAAGCTTCTAAAGACTCTATAATACTAAAGCCTAGTTCTTTTCCTATTTTGATAAAACCACTTTTTTCACTGTGATGGTGTTTAAGATCAATATTATAATTTAATATCTTTATGTCAGGGAAAGTATTTCTTACTAAGTCATATAAAGCATTGAAATTAGTACATACTTGTTCAGATTTAGTTAAAGAATATATTCTTGGTATTAAGATATAATCACATTTATCTTTTAATTCTTCAATATGTCCTAGATATATCTTTAAAGCAAGACATGATTCATCAATACTTTTTTCTTTACCTAGTATTAGAGTCTTAAGAGTAGTATTATCACTTTCAATAACTTTTACATTTAATTCATTAAAGAAAGCTTTCCATAGGGGAGCATAGTGGTAGTAAAGTAGTGCTTTTGGAAGTCCTATTTTCATTTTGGTATCATTCCTTTCTTTATACTCTATGAAAAAAGTTAGAGATTTATATTTAATTTTTTTGATATTAAGTGAAATTTAGAAGAAATTAATTAATAATACTTAATTTTTAATTATTTTATGATATAATTGTAGACGGAGGGAGAAGTTTATGAAGAAAGATACAATTGAAAAAGTAAAAAACACTACTATAGTAGTTTTAGTTTTAATAATAGTTTTTGGTGCAAGTTATTTTACATCAGAATTAAAAGAGTGTGATAATGGAGGAAGTAGTACTACTACAAGTTCTACTGATAATAGTAGTTCTAATGATACAACATCTACAAGTAGTGATATTCCAGAAGATGAACAAGGGGATTTAAATGAAATTGGTATTGATGAATATTTAGATTTATTAAAAGGTGATGAAGCATCTATAATTTATGTTGCTAGACCTACTTGTCATTATTGTCAAGAAATGGAACCTATTGTTAAAAATATAGTATATGAATATGGTATAGAAGTTAATTATTTAAATACTGATGAATTAGATGATGAGGGACAAGCAGATTTTATAGAGTCTAATGATTATTTTGATGAAGAAGGTGGATATGGTACACCAATGTTAATAGTAGTTAAAGATGATGAATTTGTTGATGTTTTAGAAGGTCTTACTGATAAAGATACTGCTGTTAATTTCTTTAAAGATAATGGACTTATTGAAGAATAGGAGTATTTATGAATAATGAAGAGATTTTAAGAAGTCAACTTGCTAGTTTTAAAAGTAAATATCCTTTAACTATTGGATGGAGACTTAAAAATCACTCTAGGGTATTACTTGAACATTTACATGATGATGAAGTAATTAGATATGCTTTCTATGCTCAGAAAAATAAGAATTCTTTAGATGTAACTAGTAGTGGTATAATTGCAGTTACTAATAAAAGATTAGTGATTGCAAGAGATAGAGTTGTATTTGGTTATTTCTTTGATAGTATTACTGCTGATATGTTTAATGATTTAAAGCTTAGAAGTGGTATTATTTGGGGTAAGGTTATAATAGATACAGTTAGTGAACTTGTAATTTTATCTAATATAAGTAAGAGTGCTTTACCTGAGATTGAAGAAGAAGTAACTAGTGCAATGTTAGAATTAAAAGATGAGAATTAGTTCTTGTCTTTTTGTTTTTCTTGACATGGGAGTAGAACACGGGTGTATTATTGCTGTAGGAGGAATGATTTATGGAAAAGATATTATTTGTTAATAGTAGTCCTAATAGGGATGGTAATACTTATAGAATAGGAGAAGAGTTATTAAAAGATAAAGAGCATGATGTTTTACAGATGGCAGATTATAGAATATCTCAGTATGGTCAAGTGTTTGAAGATGATGAGATGAAAGAGGTATTAAAAGAAATGGATAAATATGATATTCTAGTAATAGGTAGTCCTGTTTATTGGTATACAGTAGGAGGTATGTTAAAGACTTTTATAGATAGACTTTATATGTTACCTGAGGCAGAAGCTTTAAGAGGGAAAAAATTATATTTATTCGCTCAAGGATCTGCACCTAATCAAGATACAGTTAAGTCTATTGAGTTTTTATCTAATAGATTAAGTTATTTAATGGGAATGGAGTTGAAGGGTGTTGTTACTGATAGTTCAGATGGTAGAGAAATATTAAGTAAAATGAAAATATAATTTTAGGAAGTGTTGTATGAAGGAAGAAGATTTAGTAATTATTTATTCTAAAGATAATGAAGCGATAGAAAAGGATTATAGTAAATGTATTTCTTGTGGATATTGTGTTAAGACTTGTCGTGATGAAGTTACTGTGGCAAGGATGTATGAGATAGATAAAAGTAGGAAGCCTATTTGTATAAACTGTGGGCAGTGTGTTAATATGTGTCCTACAGAAAGTATTCATGAGAAGTTTGATTATTTAAGACTTAAGAAGTTATTAAAAGATGAAAGTATTGTAAAGACTGTTAGTATTGCTCCTGCTGTTAGGGTGGCAATAGGTGAAGAGTTTGGTGCTAGTTTAGGAGAGAACTTGGAAGGAAAGGTAGTAACAGCTTTAAGAAAAATAGGCTTTGATTATGTTTTTGATGTTACTTTTGGGGCTGATTTAACTATTATGGAAGAGGCGATGGAGTTAGTTAATCGTATTAAAAATAAAGGAACTCTACCAATGTTTACATCATGTTGTCCTGCTTGGGTAAAGTATGCAGAAATCTTTTATCCAGAGTTTATACCTAATCTATCTAGTTGTAAGAGTCCTATTACAATGCAGTCTACAATTATTAAGACTTACTTTGCAGGTGAGAAAAAAATTAAACCTAAGGATATATTAAATGTTGTTATCGCTCCTTGTACGGCTAAGAAAAGTGAGATTAAAAGAGATGAGGTTAATAGATCAGGTGTTTCTGATACTGATTTTGTTTTAACTACTAGAGAGTTAGCATTGTTATTAAAAGAAGAAGGTATTGATTTAGATAGTTTAGAAGAAGGTACTTTTGATTCTCCTTTAGGAAAAGGTAGTAGTGCAGGTTTAATCTTTGGAAATAGTGGAGGAGTGTTGGAAGCTGCTCTTAGAACTGCTTATTACTATTTAACTGGAAATAATTTAAGTAAAGAAGAATTAGTATTTAATGAAGTTAGAGGAATGAAAGGTATTAAAGAAGCTTCTGTTATGATTGACGACTTAGAAATTAAAGTTGCCGTTCTTAACGGCATGAAAAATGCTAAAATATTATTGGATAAGATAAGAAGTGGAGAAGTTACTTATCATTTTGTTGAAGTTATGAACTGTTTGGGTGGTTGTATTGCAGGTGGAGGACAACCTAAGAGTACTTTACTTAATCTTAATAAGACTAAACTTGCTAGAATGAATGGTATTTATAAAGAAGATGAAAAGGCAAAAGTAAGATTTTGTCATGAAAATCCTGAGATAAAAGAAATTTATAATGACTTTTTAGAATATCCTAATAGTCCAAAAGCAGAAGAGTTACTTCATACTACTTATCAAGATAAATCTTATTTGTTGGGAGGTAAGATGAATGAATGAAGAAGAGATAAAGGCTAAAACTTTAGAATGTCTTTCTTGTGTTACTAAGCCTTGTCAGGTAGGATGTCCTTTAAATAATGATACAACTGGTTTTATAAAACTAGCTCGTGAGGGTAAGTATAAGGAAGCATATGATTTATTATTAGAGACAACAGTATTACCTTCTGTTTGTGGAAGAATTTGTCCTCATGATAAACAGTGTCAAGGAATGTGTGTAAAGAAAGTATCTTTTGAATCTGTTAAAATTGGAGATATAGAAGCCTTTATTGGCGATATGGCTTTAGAAAATAACTGGTCTATTAGTAGTTTGCCTCTAAAAAATAAGAAAGTGGCTGTTGTAGGAGGAGGTCCATCTGGCTTAACCTGTGCAGCCTTTCTAAGACGAAATGGAGTAGATGTTACTATTTACGAAAGATATAATTACTTAGGTGGCCTTTTATATTATGGAATACCCGATTTTAGGTTAGATAAAACTTTGCTAAGAAAAGTAATTGATAAGATTTTAGAATTAGGTATAAATGTTAAACTTAATCAAAGTATTGGGAAAGACTTTAGTTTAGAAGACTTAGAGAATGAGTATGATGCGGTGTTTTTAGGATTTGGAGCGAATCTTTCTAGTAAGATGAATATACCTGGAGAAGATTTAAATGGTGTAATCGGTGGTAATGAGTTGTTAGAGTCTAATAATCATCCTGATTATACTGGTAAAACGGTAGTAATCAGTGGTGGCGGTAATGTTGCCATGGATGTTTCACGTACTATAAAAAGAAAAGGTGCTAAAAAAGTATATGTTATTTATAGGAGGAGTGAGAAAGAGGCTCCTGCAGAAGCTAATGAGATTAAGGAAGCTAAGATTGAAGGAGTAGAGTTCTTATTCCAAAATAATATTCTTGGTATTTATGGAGAAAAAAATGTAGAGAAAGTAGAAGTAATTAGGACCGAACTTGTAAAAAAAGAAGGTGATGATAGACCATCTCCTGTTAATATAGAAGGATCTAACTATTATCTTTCTTGTGATTATGTAGTTATGGCGATAGGAAGTCATCCGGAAAATGATATTGTTAATTCTTTAGGCTTAGAACTTGATAAAAGAGGAAGAATATTAATAGATAAAGATGGACATACTTCAAAAGAAAAAGTCTTTGCAGGAGGAGATGTTGCAGGAACTACTTCAACAGTTGCCTTTGCATCTCGTGCAGGACGTGATGCAGCTTATGCAATTATGAAATATTTAAATATAAATAATTAAAAAGATGACTATATTTCGTCATCTTTTTCTGTATTTGTTAAGTTACTATAGTATTGTGTTTTACCATTTAAAACATCATTATAAAAGTTTTGTTTCCAGTGGATATAATTAATACTATCTTGTATTTTGTTTATCTTGTATTCTAATTCCTTTAACTTGTTATTAAGTATCTCTTGCCTTTCAGGAATAGTAGATTCACCTTTTAAACAAAGGGCTAAGTACTCTTTCATTTCTACGATACTCATACCACAACTTTTAAGACAAGATAGACTCTTAATCCACTCAATGTCTTTATCATTAAAAACACGATAGTTATTTTTATCTCTTTTGACATTAGGAATTAATCCTTCATTACAGTAAAATTTTAACGTATCATAAGTTAATCCTGTTTTTTCACATGTTTGCTTCATTGTATATAACATAATTTAACCTCCTAAAAAAAATTAAAAAAGTGCTTGACCGGGAGTTACTCCAGGGTTGTATAGTTGAATTGTATTAGAAAAATGTTTAATTGTCAAGAAAGGATGATGTTTTTATGGAATATGTAAAATTAAACAATGGCGTAGAAATGCCAATATTAGGATTTGGAGTATATCAAATTCCTAAAGAAGAAACTAAGAAATGTGTACTTGATGCGATTAAGGTAGGATATAGAGCGATTGATACAGCACAATCTTACTTTAATGAAAGTGAAGTAGGGGATGCAATTGTAGAGAGTGGTATTCCTAGGGAGGAATTCTTTATTACTACTAAGATTTGGATTGATAATTATGGTTATGAAAAATGTAAGGCATCAGTTGAAGAATCTTTGAGAAAGTTAAAGACTGATTACATTGATTTAGTATTACTTCATCAACCATTTAGTGATTACTATGGAGCATATAGAGCTTTGGAAGAGTTATATCATGAAGGTAAAATTAAAGCGATTGGTGTAAGTAACTTTTATCCTGATAGACTTGCAGATATGTGTTTATTTGGTCGTGAAGTAGTACCTGCAGTTAATCAAGTAGAGACTAATCCAATGAATCAACAGATAAAAGCTGGGGAAGTTATGAAAAAATATGGAGTTGCAATAGAAGCATGGGCACCATTTGGTGAAGGGAAAAATGGTATGTTTACTAATGAAACACTAGTTAATATTGGTAAAAAATATGGAAAGACTTCCGCTCAAGTAATACTTAGATGGTTAATCGGGCGTGGTGTTATTATCGCATGTAAATCTACTCATATTGAGAGAATGGAAGAAAACTTCAATGTCTTTGATTTTGAATTAAGTGATGAAGATATGGAAGAGATTAAGAAGTTAGATTCTAATGATAGTTTATTCTTTAATCATCAAGATCCTGCTATGGTAGAGTGGTTTGATAAGATGGTAATGGAAAGAAGAAATAATGATGACTGTCGTAAAGAAGAGAAAAACTGGTAAGGAGAGAAAAATATGAATAGAAATGTAATTATAGGTGTAGTTCTTGTACTGATTATTGCCGTTGTTGCAGTTTTGGGGTATTCATTTTTAAGTAATGATAGTGATGATAATAATGTAAATAATAATACAAATAATAATAGTAATAATAATTCTACAACTGATGAAAATATTACTGATGATAATATAGGTAGTGGCACTGGTAAAACTTTAATTGTTTATTATTCTGCTACTGGAAATACAGAGGGAGTTGCTGAAAGACTTGCAGAAAGCTTAAATGCCGATACATTTGAAATTGTTCCTAGTAATCCTTATACTGATGAAGATTTAGACTGGACTGATGATAACTCTCGTGTATCAAGAGAATATAATGATGAATCTTTAAGAGATGTAGAACTTGAGAATACTACTGTTCCTCTTTGGGATACATATGATACTGTCTTAATTGGTTACCCTATTTGGTGGGGTATAGCAGCTTGGCCAGTAAACTCTTTTGTAGAAGCGAATGATTTTACTGGTAAGACAGTTATTCCATTCTGTACTTCTTCATCAAGTGGTTTAGGACAAAGTGGTGATTTATTAGAAGATATAGCAGGTACTGGTACTTGGCAAGAAGGACACCGTTTTAGTTCAAACCCAAGTGATGATGATATAACTGATTTTGTTGATAGTATAAGTTAAGTCGTAGTTTAAATAATCAGTTAAGAGTTTATTAGAATTGTTATCTATTTATAGAGACAATTCTTTTTTTGTTAAAAATATGTTATTTTTTGATACTTTTGTGATATACTTTTATTGAAGTAATTAATAATGGAGGTGTGGTATGAGAATAATAGAGTTTTTTAAAAAGATAATAGAGGTTAAAGATAATGATTTATCATTTCTAAATGTTGGTGATATTGTTTGGGCTAAAAGATATAAGAATGATGAAGAGAAAAGTAGAATAAAAATGGGACATCAAGAGAGTCCTTATGTTGTTATTAAAAAGTCTAAGGGAAAAGTTTATGCTTTGCGATGTACTAGTAATCCTCATTGGGAGATTCAGTGGAAGATGGCTTATTATCCACTAGGAAAATTAAATTATCAGATGAAAAAAAATTCATTTATAAATTGTATGGTAGTATATGAATTAAAAGAAATACAGTTTGTAGAGATGATAGGGCATCTTAATGATGTCGATTTAAATCAGTTGAAAAAACAATTATATATTTTTAAAAATAGTGGCTTTAAAGTTAAACCTGATATAGAGGAAAAGTATTTAGATTTTAAAATAGGTATTGGAGATGTAATTTTATATAGCGGCAATAGGTATTATATTGATTCTATTAAGGGTAGAAGTTATGAAGTTTATAGACTAAAGAAACATCCAAAAGTAAGTGATAGATTATTAATAGGTAATACATATTATAGTTTTATATTTAGAAACCTTGAAAAAATAAAGATAAATTCAAAATATGATTTGGTTGATACTTTCAATACTGGGGAAATTGAAATAATTAATAAATATAAAGAAAAAAGTTTAAAACTTTTAGAGAAGAGAATGCCTAATTCACTTAGAGTTGGTTCTCTTATAGATTATAAAAATAGAATGTTTTATGTGTATGAAAAACTAGATAACTGCGTTAATTGTTATGAGATTTATTCTAATGCAGTTTTTGAGGAGGGCATGGCTGATATTTTAATTAAAGGGGGAATATATAAAACTTTCTTTGCAACTGTTACTATACCAATAGATAAATTAGATGATAATGGTTATAAAATTAGAAGATGTGCAAGTAGTGAAGAGATAGAATATAATAAAAATATTTTCTCTTTACCTAAAAAGAAAAGAGTAAATGCTAGAAGAAGGTTAGCTAGTATTAAAGAAAAAGATAAAGATGATTTTGTTCCTATGGTTATTTTAAAGGATTTAAATAATGGTAATTACTATTTAATTATTGATAGAAATGATAATGTTATTGAATTAGTTAATATTAATGATATAGGTGATACTTTTTATTTTGAGCTAGAAAAAAAGTATTGTCCTTTTGAGTATTATAGAGTTATGACAAAAGAAGAATATAATATGTATTTAAAGAAAATAAAAGATTTAAAAGAAATGTGTGCAGTATTTAGTAATTGATGATACATTTCTTTTTTTGTAGTCATATGAATTCAATTATGATAGAATTAAATTAAGGTAGAGGTGGGAGTTATGTGGATTTATGTTGTTATAGCAGTTATCATTATAATTGTTATTTATGCTATTGTTTTATTTAATAGTTTTGCTAGTTTAGATAATAAAGTAAAAGAAGCTTTTTCTACTATGGATATTTATTTAAAGAAAAGATGGGATTTAGTTCCTAATTTAGTAGAAGTAGTTAAGAGTTATGCAAAGTATGAAAAAGATACTTTAGAAGAAATTACTAAGTTAAGAAGTAATATCTATGATGATATGTCTAATGATGAGAAAATAAAAACTAATCTCAAACTAAATAGAGATATTGATAAAATTATGTTACTTGTAGAGGCTTATCCTGAGTTAAAAGCTAGTGATAATTTTAAAGATTTAAGTGATAAGTTAGTAAAAATAGAAGATGATATTGCAAATTCAAGAAAATATTATAATGGAACAGTTAGAATCTTTAATAATAAAGTAGAAATGTTTCCTAATAATATCTTTGCAAAGATTTTTGGTTATAAATCAAAACCAATGTTTGAAGCGAAAATAAGTGAAAGAGAAAATGTTGATGTTAAGGTATAGGTGAAGATAATGAAAAAAAGATTTAAGAAAATACTTTTGTTTGCAATAGTTATACTATCTATAGTTTGTATTTATCCAATAGGTGTTAATGCCATAAGTGGAGAGATATCTTATACTGATATTAATGATGTTAAGAATTTAGATTTATTAGATTTATCTTTTTCTAATATTAGATTTGAAGATTATTCTGATACTTCAACTATGGCTTTTGGTTTAACTGGAGAAGTTGTTAATAATTCTAATAGTTCTATTACTTATAGTGCAAGAGTTTCTTATTATGATAAAGATTATAATTTAATAACAGAAGCAGGAAGTTCTAATATCGCTTTGGCTGATTCAAATGATTTTAATCTAATGTTTAATTTAGATATATTAGGAGAATATAGTACTGATGATATAAAGTATTATAGATTAATTGTTGATGTTAATGATGATGTAGTAAGTTCTAGTAGTAATACACCTAGTGAAAATAGTATGTATGCATTATATGATTATGTTATTGATAATTATGATGTTAATATTGTAGTAAACTCTAATAATACTTTTGATATAACTGAGAGGATAACTGCTTATTTTAATGTGCCTAAACATGGAATCTTTAGGACTATTCCTTTAAGTAATAAAATAGTAAGACTTGATGGTAGTACTTCTACTAATAGAACTCAGGTTACTAATTTAAGTGTAAGTGATGAATATACTACTTCAAGAGAAAGTGGTAATTATAAAATACAGATAGGTTCTCTTAGTACAACTTTAACTGGAAAACAGACTTATACAATTAAATATACTTATAATTTAGGGAAAGATCCTGTAAGTGATTATGATGAGTTGTATTACAATATTATAGGTAGTGAATGGGATACTGTAATAGGTAATGTAACTTTTAATATTACTATGCCTAAAGAGTTTGATTCTAGTAAATTAGGTTTTTCATCTGGAAGTAAAGGCTCTCTTGATAATAGTAAGGTTAAATATACTGTTAATGGTAATACAATATCAGGAAGTTATGATGGTATTTTAAATGAAGGAGAATCTTTAACTGTTAGATGTGAACTTCCTGAAGGTTATTTTGTAGATGCAGGACTTGTAGTAAATTCTAATATCTATTTAATGTTTATTATTCCAATAGTTGCTTTAATAATATCATTTTTACTATGGTTTATATTTGGACGTGATAAAAAGGTAGTAGAGACAGTAGAGTTTTATCCACCAGAAGGATTTAATAGCTTGGAAGTAGGATTTTTATATAAAGGAAAAGCGAATAGTCAAGATGTAACTTCTTTACTTATATATTTAGCGAATAAAGGCTATATTAAAATATCTGATAATAATGATGAGTCTTTATTTTCTAAGGCAGATGGGTTTAAGATTACTAAACTTAAAGATTATGATGGCAATGATGCTAATGAGAGATTGTTTTTAGGAGGACTATTTAAAGATACGGCTGTAGAAGGGGAAGCGACTAAAGATGATTTATATAATAGTTTTTATCTAACGACAAATAAGATTCTTTCAAATATAAATAATAAGAAAAATAAGAATAAACTATTTGAGAAGAAAGCCTCTAATATGTCTATCATAAGTATTTTATTAATGCTTATTTCAGTAATTACTACTATTGCTATTCCTACTCTTGAATACGCTGGAGCAGGGGAAGTTGCTATGACACTATTTATCTGTGCATTTTATATTCCTTTTTATGCTGTTGGTATATTTGCTAAAATGCCTTTGGTATTTAGAATATTTTGGTTAGGATTTACTATCTTCCATTCATCTGTTTTCTTTAGTTCTTTACCTATTACGGATGCAGTTACTAGTGAGTCTATCTATTTAATTGGGGTTATAGTTGGTATATTATGTTTAATAGGAATAATATTTTTCTTTAAGATAATGCCAAAAAGAACTCCATATGGTAATGAGATTTTAGGTAAAATAAAGGGATTTAAAAACTTTTTAGAGACTGCTGAAAAAGATAAATTAGAGTCAATGGTTCTTTCTAATCCAACATACTTTTATGATATTTTACCTTTTACTTATGTTTTAGGAGTATCTGATAAATGGATTAAAAAATTTGAGACAATAAATATGCAAGCACCTTCTTGGTATGATAGCCATACTGCCTTTAGTGTTGTAACGTTTGGTACATTTATTGGTTCTACAATGACATCGGCACGGTCTGTTATGTCTTCTAGTCCATCATCATCTTCATCAGGTGGAGGAGGATCATCTGGTGGAGGAAGCAGTGGTGGGGGTTCTGGAGGTGGAGGAGGTGGCTCTTGGTAGCCAACTTTTCCATTATTAAGTGAAAGGAAGTAATTATTTTATGAAGAGTACTAATTCTAAAAAAGATAACAATATTTTTAAATCTAGATTTTTCTTTGAATTATTTGTTATACCATCAATTATGTGGATAATATTATCAATATTAGTGATGATAGATAGTATGGATTCTACTGATAAATTGACTATAGGTGAGTTAATAATGACTGACTTTGCATTAATACTGATATGGTTTGTTATATCTATTATAGTTATTAAAGTTAGTTTTATATTAAAAAAATCATTTAGTAAGAAGGCTAAAGATAATGATGAAGGGAAAAGTGTGGAGAATAAGAGAAATGTTATGAAAATAGAAGAATATCCACATAGTAGATTTATTAAAAATGGTATGATAATACTATTTATAGTAACTATTGCAAGTTTATGGCTAGCTTTAGCTTCACTTTCTATTGTTAATCTAATAAATCCTCAGCATGGCTTTAATTTTACTAAAAACACATGGGTGTTTTGGTGCTTTTTACCTATTCCAATATTATCTATCATACTAGGTTTTAAATATAAAAGAGCAGGTTTTAAATGTACTAAGAATATTGTTGGAGGTTTTATAATAGCTTTTCTTTTAATAGTTTATGGTGCATTTTGCTTAATGCCAACATTTTCAGTTGATTATGATGAAATAGATAAATATAGAGATATAGTAGATGCAGAACTTCCAAGTAATGGAGAACTTGAGATTCAAGATTGGGATACTTATTTTGATGATGATAAAACTGAATATACTATTATCAATGCTTATTATGATAAAGAGAATGTAAGTGATTTAGTAAGTAGTATTGAAAATAGTAATAACTGGATTTTAAGTAAAGATATAAAGTCAGTGTTAAGAATATTTATACCTTCAACACTTTATTCAGATGCTGATGCTTATTATTCAATATATAATAAAACAACAGGACAATATAATACCTTACCAGAAGAGGCTGGAGATTATGAGATATATGCAATGAAATATGATGTGTCTGATAAATATTTAGAGATACATAAATTTAAGTATTCTTATAAGTAGAATATTGTTAAGAATTATTTTGTCTTTTGGAATAGTTTTTCTAAAATATAAGTTATTAATATAAGATATTTCTTTAGAAGTTGAGGTGTTTATGAAAAGTAAGAGCTCGTGTGAAAATTGACAAAATAGTGTAAATATGGTATCATTTAGTTCATAAATCTTTGATGAGGACATGACT
>CALVIP010000013.1 GCA_944331715.1 uncultured Bacilli bacterium | reverse complement strand
ACTTATCTACCACCTTTATTCTTTAGATAAGTATAACATAACCATTATTTTACCCACAAAAAATTTTTACACCCATACTCCCCGCAGCAAGCTACGGGGTATCTTTCCAAAGCGATGTTATTTTTTGCTGTTGAAATTTCAAATATAACTGCTTGTATTCCGCATCTTGTTTACCTTGAGTTTTTACATATTCTTTTATTACCGATTCATTTTGATTTTTGCCTACTGTAGCCACAAAATAACCGTCTGACCAAAACTGTCCTCCCCATAGTTGTTTCTTTACTTGAGGACATTCGACAAAAATTTGTCTTGCTGTTATGCTCTTTATTATTTGAACTATTTTACTAGGTGCATAGTTTGGTGTGCTTTGAACTAGAAAATGTACATGATCTTTATCCGTACCTATCTCTAGAAAAACAATATAGTCATAACGTTTCTCTATCTCAAGACAAATTTGTCGAAGATGTTCATCCACTGTTTCATCAAATACTACACGACGGTATTTTGCTGGACATACAATGTGGTAAACAAGATTGCTTACGTTGTGCGACAAATATAGATATTGACTCTCTTCCATAACATCGCCCTCACTTCGTATTTATAATACTACGTTCGGCCTTACGTTGCAAGCAACGGGGAATTAAACCCTAGACTAATGACCATGCACCGTATGGTCATTAGTTATTAAATCTAAAGTGACAGATATCTCCATCTTGCATTAGATAGTCTTTTCCTTCAAGTCTTGCTTTACCTGCTTCTTTTGCTTTTAATTCACTACCACACTCTATTAAGTCTTCATATGAGATAACTTCTGCTTTAATAAAGCCTTTTTCAAAGTCTGTATGAATAATACCGGCACAAGATTTTGCATTCATTCCTTTTTTGAAAGTCCAAGCCCTTACTTCGTCAGGTCCTACGGTAAAGTATGTTGCAAGTCCTAATAGGTCATAAGTTGCCGCGATTAGTGAATCTAACCCACTTTTTTCAAGTCCTAAAGCTTCTAACATTTCTTTAGCATCAACATCATCTAACTCACTTAACTCTTCTTCTACTTTAGCACATATTTCTATTACTTTAGCATTTTCTTTACTAGCATATTCTTTAACTTTTTTAACGTAATCATTGTTTGTACCTAAATCATTTTCATTAACATTTGCAAGGTAAATCAATGGCTTTTCTGTTAGAAGATTAAAACTTTTAATAATAGACTTCTCTTCTTTTGTTAAGTCAAGTAATCTTATTGGAGTATTTTCTTCTAAGGCTTTTCTTAACTTTTCTAGTGTTTCATACTCTAAAAGTTCATCTTTATCTTTACTCATTCTAGCTTTCTTACTAATTCTATTTATTCTATTAGTTACTGTTTCTAAGTCTGCTAGAGCAAGTTCTAAGTTAATTGTTTCTATATCTCTTATAGGGTCTATATTACCATCTACATGGATGATATTACCATTATCAAAACATCTTACTACTTCACAGATAGCATCTACTTCTCTTATATGTGATAAAAATTTATTACCTAGTCCTTCTCCTTTACTTGCTCCTTTTACAAGTCCTGCTATATCAATAAATTCATAACTTGTATAGATTGTTCTTTTAGGATTATACATACTAGATAATTTATCAATTCTCTCGTCTTTAACATTTACTATTCCAACATTTGGATCAATGGTTGCGAATGGATAGTTTTCTGCTAAAATATGTGTTTTTGTTAAGGCATTAAATAATGTACTTTTACCTACATTAGGTAGTCCTATAATTCCTGCTTTTAAACTCATAATATTACCTCTTTTCTTACTTCCATATTATAGCATTGTTCTATACAATTTAAAAGAAAAAAATACCTTGCGGTATTTTAAATTGTGGCATATACTCCAGGTCCTAATGGTAGACCTATTAAGTACCAACCTATTACTAATAATATCCAAGTTATAGCGATTATTCCAAAATATGGAAGAACATATCCTATACTCTTATGGATTGTTATTGGTTTAGATTTATCTTGATTATAGATATTTAAGTATCCTATGTAGATAGCAAAGCATGCTAGTAATGGTGTTATACCTGCTGTTATTGAAGTACCTGCTCTTAATATAAATTGAGCGAATGGAGCAGATAGGTTTGATTGCATAAAGGCAGGAACCATAACTGGAGCGAATATTTGCCATTTTGCACTTGGGGTTGGAACAAAGAGATTAGCTAGTCCTATCATAATGATAGCAAAGATTATTAAAGGTAATCCCGTAAATCCTATATTACCTATAGCATTAGCACACCAAGATGCAATTACTGTTCCTATGTTTGTTTCTCTAAATACTGATGTAAACTGTGCTACTACAAAGATAAGCATTAATATTTCTCCCATAGGAGCGAATGTTTCTTTACAACCATTAATTATATCTTTATCATTTTTAATACTTTTAGCACCTATTCCATAGGCAATACCAACAAGGGTTAAAAGTAAAGCCATCATGTAAGTAAAGCCATCTTGGAAATATGAGTTTGTACCAAATAATTGACCTAAGTAAGTATCTTCTTCCATATCAAGTAACATTCCTGAATATGGTAAGTCTGGTATTATAGAATATATAAATAATATGATAACTACTATTCCTGTTATGATAGCAGCTTTAAGACCTCTTTTTTCACGTCTTTCTTTTTCTATCTTTTGTTGTTCTAATTCTTTAGCATCTACTTCATCAACTATTACTAACTCTTCTGTCTTTGATAGTTCTTCTTTTTCTTTATATTTACCAAGACGTGGAGCGATTATCTTTTCAATTATAATAGTTCCAACTATTGATAAGATAACTGAAAAAGCGATAATGATAAATAGATTTGATGTTAAACTTATATGAGCTGATGCGTCTATAAGACGAGCTGCTGTTGTCGTATCTGGTATTAAGTTTACTTCCATACTTCCTACGAAGATAGATACTCCATAACCAAAACTTACTCCTGCAAAAGCAGCAATGATACCTAGATGAGGGTTTCTATTATTAAGTAAAAATAACATAGCAGATACTGGTATTAAGATAACATAACCTACATCGTTTATTAATGATGAGATAGTTGCTAAAAATATAACAATAAAGGTTAATATTTTCTTATCTATCTTAATTAATACTCTTTTACATAGGGTATCTAAAAATCCTGTAGATTTTGCAATACTAAGACCAAATAGTGTTAATAATAACATACCTAGAGGTGCAAAAGATAAGAAATTAGTCATAGCATTACTAAATATATATTTCATACCATCAAAGTTAAATAAGTTTTCTACTGTAACTAAAGTACTTTCTAATTCATTAGTAGTAGGACTTATTGTATTATAAGTCGCTTGCATTTGAAAAGCAGATAAAATAGCACTTAGTATTAATACAAGGAAAGTAAGAAGTAAGTAAACTGTAATAGGATGAAGATAGAACTTTTTTAGTTTTAATTTTCTTCTATTATGCATCTTGACTCTCCTTTTCTATTATTTTCTTGATTTTCTTATTTAGTTCTATTCTTGGAATAAATACTAATCTCCCACAGCCTGTACATTTTAGTTTGATATCAGCGCCAAGTTTTACTACTTCCCAATCATTAGTACCACATGGATGTCCTTTTTTTAATATTAGTCTATCTCCTAATTTGTAATTTTTACTTTCCATTACGAACCTCCATATGTGTTTGTGGCATCTTAATACCTGCTTTAGTTAAGGCATCTTGTAAATCTTTTCTCATCTTTCTTTGAATATCAAAGTCTTTACCTGTTTTAGTTTTAACTGCCAATTTATAAGTTACAGAATTTTGATCTACCATTTCAACTCCCCAAAGCTCAGTATTACCTTTAAGAAAGTCATAAGTTTTATCAATTGTTTCCATAGTTTTTCTAATAATCTTTTCAACTTTATCTAAATCATTATCAGAATCAATAGAAATAGTAACTTCTGCTAAAGATGGATTTAAACTATAGTTAGTAACTTCTGTTATCATGTGATTAGAAATAATTTGTACGGCACCTTTATAATCTCTTATTCTTGTTGTTTTAAGTCCCATAGCGATAACATCACCACGAAAGCCATTAATCATAACATTATCACCAATTTCAAATTGGTCTTCCATTACTATAGAAATACCAGCGATAAAGTCCTTAGCTAAATCTTGGAAAGCAAGAGTAAGTACTGCTGCTACTATTCCTAATCCTGCTAAAATACTACTTACATTGATTCCAAAGCTATTTAGAATTATTAGAATCGTTAGGAATATTACAATATATTTTAGACAGTTATTTAGAAGACTTAATGTAGTATTAACACGTTTTTTATTCTTATTATTTAAATTTTTATAATGTAAGGCTTTATTAAGAAAATATGTTAATACTTTATAAAAGATATAAGCAAGTCCTATGTATATAACAGGTCTTACTATATATATAAATATCTCTGAATCAAAAAATTCTTTCAAGGGGATTACCTCCTTTATTTATCTAAATGCATAATTTCTAATATTCTTGTTAAGTCATTAGCATTTGTAAAGCTTATTTCTAATTTATTGTTTCTTATTTTTACTTTTGTACCTAATTTTTCACATAAATCGCTTTCTAAGTAAGAGTACTCATTATCTTTAGATTTTGGTTTATGAGGAGTTATTTCTTTTTTACGATGATATTCTTCTTTAGAATTAGTTAACTCTTCTAACCTTCTAACACTTAAATTTTCATTTATTGTCTTTTCTGCTAGACTTATCGCTTGTTCTTTATCTTCTAATTTACTTAGGACTCTAGCATGTCCCATACTTAATTCACCTTTTACTACCTCATCTTTTATTTCATTAGGTAAGGTTAATAGTCCCAGCATATTAGTAATATGACTTCTTGATTTACCTACTTTTTTAGCAAGTTCTTCTTGAGTTAAATTTAGTCTAGTCTTTAAAGCATTATAAGCCTCTGCTTCTTCCATAGCACTTAAGTTTTCTCTTTGTAAGTTCTCAAGAAGAGCGATTTCCATCATTTCTTCATCTGTAAAGTCTTTAATGATGGCAGGTATTGTAGTTAAGCCTGCTAGTCTTGAGGCTTTAACACGACGTTCTCCTGCTATTATTTCATAACCTTTAATACTCTTTTTAGCAATTATAGGTTGAAAAACACCATGTTCTTTAATAGAAGAAGCTAGTTCATTTAAGCTTTCTTCATCAAAGTTTTTACGAGGTTGATATGGGTTACTTCTTAATTCATCTAGATTTAGATTTACTATTTGGTCTTTTGGTGTATTATTAATTATCTTTTCTTCTACATCAGAAATGTTTAATTGTTCACTATTAAATAATTCCTCAAGACCTTTTCCTAAAGCACGCCTTTTATTTTCCATTTCTATCAATCACTTCCTTTGCTAAGTTTAGATAAGCTTCTGAGCCTTTACTTTTAGGATCATATACTATTATAGGTTCTCCATGAGAAGGAGCTTCTGTTAATCTAATTAATCTTGGTATAATAGTATTATATACTTTTTCTTTGAAAAATTTTCTAATATCATCTACAACTTCAAAACCAAGGTTTGTTCTTGAATCTAGCATTGTAAGTAGAACTCCTTCTATATCTAGATTAGGATTTAATTGTTTTTGAGCAAGCCTTATTGTGTTTAATAGTTGCATTATTCCTTCTAGAGCAAAGAACTCACACTGTACTGGAATAATAACTGAATCACTTGCAGTTAGAGCATTAGTTGTAATTAATCCTAATGATGGAGGACAATCTATTATTATAAAATCAAAGTTTTCATCTTCTAGTTCTTTTAAATGATATTTAAGTTGTGCTCCTTTTGCAAAACCAGGTTCACTCTGACTTTTTTCTAATAGTTCAATATCAAGTCCTGCTAAGTTTATTGTTGCAGGTAGTACATATAATTTTTTATATTTAGTCTTAATCATGGCATCTTTGGTACCACATTTGTTTGTTAGAACATCATATACACTTAAATCAATATCTCCTTTATTTATACCTACTCCTGTTGTGGTATTACCTTGAGGGTCTAAGTCTATTAATAATACTTTTTTACCAAGGAATGCTAATGAGGCAGAAAGGTTAATACTTGTTGTTGTCTTTCCTACTCCACCTTTTTGATTAACTAAAGAAATTACCTTTGCCATTTTATCACTCTCTTCTCTTACTTGTCTTTTTTATTGTATCAAAAATATGTTATTATGAAAAGAAATTTATCTAAAAAAGTAGATTTAACTCTACTTTTATCCTTCATTATTTTCTTTAGAAATTTTTATAGTTATCTGATAGTTATTAACAAGGTCCATTTCTTCACTATCTACTTTAAAGCCAGATTCTTCTATTTTCTTAAGAGTTTCTCTTACTAGATTTATAGATTCATTTAAGGTATATTTAGGTTTTAATGCTGCTTGCTCTTCTTCAGTTGCTTTTACATTATCTCTAAATATAGGATTGTGAGCGAAAGGGTTGTTAAATGTATCTATACTTGGGATAGAAGTTTCCTCTTGAGAAGTATTATTCTCTTTATTTGTAACACCTACTAATAAGGTATCCATAGAAGTACTTGTAGAATCTTTTATGTCTTTTGTTTCTCCTCCTAGGTTAAATGGATTATCATTAACGAATGGAGCATTTGTAGGTGCTGGTGCGTCAAACATTGATGTCATTTCTTGTTTTGGAGGTTCTTCCTTAGTTTCTTCTTCAAGTGGTGAGAAAAATTTAAAATTACCAGATGTTTCTTCTTTTTTCTCTTCTTTAGGTGCTACTTTAAGAAATTCATTGACATCGGTTGTTGGTCTTTCAACATTAATATCCTGAGCATTATCTTTAATTGCATTTATATCAATAGATTTGTTAGCAGTACTTTCTAAGTTATCATTTATGTTTGGAACATCATAATCTATAAATTTAGGTGGTGTTGAATAGTCAATTCCTACACTTCTATTAAAATCATCTTGAGGATTATTTAATGATGGAGCTTGAGAAGCTGAGATATTTAAAGTATCTGTTTGTGGAATAGAAGCACTAACAGGAGATGGATTTAAAAGATTTTCAATATCACTCTTTGTTATTTCTTCTTTAGGATTTATTTTTTCTTCTAATTCTCTTACTGTCATTTTTTTATCTATAACTTCTTTTAATAGTTGTTTTTGAGTTTCAGCATCTTTAGCATTTAATAGAGTTCTAGCATGACGTTCTGAAATTTCATCTTTTAATAGAGCATCTTGAACTTCATCTGTTAATGCTAATAGACGTAGTTTATTTGCAATAGCACTTTGACTTTTTCCCATAGTTTTAGCAAGTTCTTCTTGAGTCATTTGATCTATTTCAAGAATCTTTTGATATGTTTTAGCTTCTTCAATTGGATTTAGGTTTTTACGTTGTAAGTTTTCAAGAAGTGCTACTTTACTACTTTCTTTATCATCTAAATTACGAACAATTGCAGGTATTGTAGTAAGTCCTGCCATAGCAGATGCTTTATAACGACGTTCTCCTGCTATTATTTCGTATTTATTACCAATATTTCTAACAATAATTGGTTGGATTACACCATGTTCTTTAATAGAGACAGCTAGTTCTTTTAAAGCTTTCTCATCAAAGACTTGTCTAGGTTGAAATCTATTTGGAATTATATCATCTAAATGTAAATATACAACTTCATTATCTTTATTATCCATATTAATCCCCTCTTTATTTTATTCTTTTTATTTTTTTACTAATCTCATTATATCATTAATTGTACTAGTTTGCTAGGCCTTATTTTTTATTTCTAAAATTGTTCTTACATCTTCTTTAGTTGGTAAAGTAAAAGTCTCTTTTTTATTAACATACCAATTATGTTTTTTCATAATGTCTTTAGATAGTTCTAATTCCTCTTCAACATTTCCTTTCATAGCAAGAAAACTACCATTTTTATTTACTAAAGGCATAGTCCATAAAAGTAATTTAGGTAAAGCACTTACGGCTCTTGCTGTTACGATATCAAATTTTTTACCATCCCTAATTAAATCTTCTGCTCTAATATGATAAGCTTTTATACCAGTTAACTGTAATTTATCTATTAGATTGTTAAGGTATTTTACTCTTTTTAAAAGAGAATCTACTAAAGTTATTTCTAAATTAGGATAGAATATTTTTAAGACAAGTCCTGGGAAACCTGCTCCTGTTCCAATATCACAAAGAGTATTAACTTTAGATAAGTCATATACTTTGGCTAGGGTCAAACTATCATAGAAGTGTTTTAAGTAAACATCATCTTTTTCTGTTATTCTTGTTAGATTCATTGTTTTATTGGTTTCTACTAAGGTATTATAAATAATATCTAGTTGTTCTAGCTTTTCTTCTGTTACATTTAACCCTAAAGCTTCTACTTCTTTTATAAATTCTTCAATAGTCATTTAGATTCCCCTTTTCTTTAAATATACAGAAATGATTGCGATATCTGAAGGATTAACTCCACTAATTCTGCTTGCTTGTCCTAATGTTATAGGTCTAATATTTTCTAGCTTTTCTTTCGCTTCACTTGCAATATTAGGAATATCTTGATAGTTAATATCTTCTGGTATTACTTTATCTTCTAGTTCTAACATTTTTTGTGCTTCTTCCATAGATTTTTTAATATAACCTTCATATTTTACATTTATCTCTACTTCTTTTAAGACTTCTTTAGAATAATTTAATTCTTTAAAGTTAGTTAAATCTTCAATAGATAGTTCAGGTCTTTTTAATAAATCATATAATGTAATACTATCTTTTAAAGGAGATGTATTTAATTTTATTAAGATATCGTTTATTTCTTTCTTAGGTGTAATTTTTGTTTCTTTTAATAGAACTGTTAATTCTTCTATATCTTTTTTCTTTTGTAAGAAATTATTATAAATATCATCTTTTATTAGTCCTATTTTATGACCATACTCTCTTAATCTTAAATCAGCATTATCATCTCTTAGAAGAAGTCGATATTCAGCACGTGATGTTAAAAGACGATATGGGTCTTTTACTCCTTTTGTTACTAAGTCATCTATTAAAACACCAATGTAAGACTCGTTTCTTTTTAAGATTAATGGCGCTTTTTCTTCTAATTTTAGAGAAGCATTAATTCCAGCGATTAAACCTTGTCCTGCTGCTTCTTCATAACCACTTGTTCCATTTATTTGTCCTGCTGTATAAAGATTTTCAATTAATTTAGTCTCAAGAGTTGGTTTTATTTGTCTAGAGTCAATAGCATCATACTCTATAGCATAAGCATATTTTAGTATCTTAGCATTTTCTAAACCAGATAGACTATGAACCATTTGTTCTTGAACATAGTGAGGCATACTTGTTGAAAAGCCTTGTAAATATAAATCATCATAATAAACACTTTCAGGTTCTAAAAACAATTGATGACGTTCTTTATCACTAAATCTTACTACTTTATCTTCAATAGATGGACAGTATCTTGGTCCTACTCCTTCAACATAGCCTCCATACATACTAGATTCGTTTAGATGTTCTTTGATTATTTTATGAGTTAATTCGTTAGTATAAATTAGATAACATGGTAATTGGTATTTATAAGCAAGAGAGGTAGTATTGTCATATGAGAATGTTATATCTTCACTGCTTCCTAATTCTTCTTGCATTTTAGAAAAATCGACACTACTCTTTTCAATACGTGGAGGAGTTCCTGTTTTTAATCTTAAAATATTAAAGCCTATTTTTTTTAAGAAAGGACTTAAGTAATTACTAGCTTTCTCACCATGAGGACCCCCTGCTGTCTTTTGGTCTCCTACTAATATTGTTCCTTTTAAATATGTTCCTGTTGTTAAAATAACAGCTTTAGAACTTATTTCCTCGCCACTTTCTAATATTACTCCACTAGCTTTGTTATCTTTTATAATAAGTTCTTTTACTAATCCTTCTTTAATATCTAAGTTATCTTGACTCTTTAGAGTCTTTAACATTTCTTCTTTATAGATAACTTTATCTGCTTGAGCACGTAAGGCTCTAACAGCAGGTCCTTTTTTAGTATTTAACATTTTCATTTGTAAAGAACTCTTATCAGTATTTTTAGCCATTTCGCCACCTAAGGCATCTATTTCTCTTACGACTATTCCTTTAGCAGGTCCTCCTATAGAAGGATTACATGGCATATCGGCAATATTATTAATATTACCAGTTACTAAAAGTGTCTTGTGATTAAGTCTCGCACTGGCAAGACATGCTTCTATACCGGCATGACCTCCTCCTACAACAATTACTTCATAATTCATCTAACATCACGTCTTTCTTTTTCTATTTTCCTACACAAAAGTTTGCAAATAACTCATCTAATAGTTCATCACTATAACTTTCTCCAGTGATTGAACCTAAAATATCAAATACTTCTTTTAAGTCTATTTCAATTATATCAACAGGTTCATCAGATTCTAAACTAACTTTAGCATCTCCTAAACTCTTAAGGGCTTTTTTAGCAAGAGTTAATTGTCTTTCATTAGCAAGATAAGTGTAATCATCTTCTTTTATTTCTGATAGTTTAAACATACTCTTTATTTCTTCTTTTAATGGTTCTATTCCATCTAGGCTATTAGTATTAGTACTTACAATATGTTTAAAGTCTAACTTATCTGTATCAATTTTCTTAGGTAAATCATTCTTATTTAAAACTATAATTGGATTTTTATCTTTTACTTTATCTAAGATAAACTTATCATTATCATTTAACTCTTCACTAGAATTTAGCACTACTATAATAAGGTTAGCATTATCAATTAAAGATAAACTCTTCTCTACTCCTATTTTTTCGGCTAAATTATCGGTATCTCTTATACCTGCTGTATCTATTAAAGATAATTCTATACCATCAAAGATAATACTTCCTTCTACGATATCTCTTGTTGTTCCTTCAATATCAGTAACAATAGCTTTATCTTCTTTTAGAAATCTATTTAAGATACTACTCTTTCCTACATTAGGTCTACCTATAATAATTGTCTTAATACCATTTTTGATAATTTGTCTTTCTTCTGACTTTTTTACTAAATTTTGTAAGTCTTTTTCAAGATCAGTTATTACTTCTTTTAATTCTTTCTTAGTAACTTCTTCTATATCATAGTACTCAGGATAATCTATATTTACTTCAATGTTTGCAATAACATGTTTTAATTTATCTCTAAAACTATTGATATATTTCTTTAAGGAACCTTCTAGTGATGATAGTGCTAGTTTTCTACTATTATCAGTCTTACTATCTATTAAGTCCATTACTGATTCGGCTTGGGTTAAATCTATTCTACCATTAAGAAAGGCTCTTTTAGTAAACTCCCCTCTTTCTGCTTTCCTTGCTCCTTTTTCTATTAAAAGTTCAAAGATACTAAGAGTTGTAGCGATTCCTCCATGACAATTTATTTCAACAACATCTTCTCTTGTAAAGGTTTTAGGAGACCTCATAACTGTTACTAATACTTCATCTATATCTTCTTTTCCATTATTAATAAAACCATAGTTGATAGTATGAGATTCTACTTTAGTTAAATCTTTTCCTCTAAAGACTTTATTTACTAAAGATATAGCATCTTTACCACTTACTCTTACAATGGATATAGCTCCTACTCCTAATTTTGTTGAAATCGCTACTATTGTATCAGACATTTTTCTTTGCTCCTATTCTTTTTACTTTATCTTGTTCTTTAGATATACCTAAAGTTTTATAAGCTTCTGCACCAAAGAAAGCTTCTTTTTCTCTTTCTGTTAAATTATCTTTTTCATATAGATATTCTAAATCTATAGATGGTAGTTCTCTTACATTCTTTATATCATAATTTTTAGGATTTTGATATACTTTAAAACTTAATATTTCATCTATTACTTTATCATCTTCATAATGAGTATTATCTTGTAAAGATTTTCTTACAGCATCTATATATCTATTTAACTCTTCAGTAGTAAGTTTAAATGTTATGCCCTTACTTTCTTTTAAAGTAATTAAATGTTTTAAGGCTTCTTCCCTTGAATAATAAATCTTATCATCTTTTACTTTATTATAAATAACTCCATCTATAGAAATTAAATTATCTAAATTTGTTAAATCTTCTTCATAATCTTTTAAAGCTTTTATGCTTTCTACATATTGTTTTACTTCTACATAAGTATCAATTAAAGTATCTATTTTGTCTTTTATTTCTACTTTTAAAGGGTCCTTATAGATATTATTTTGCTTTAAGTTCTCTCTTTTCTTTACTAAACTTATATAGTTTTGTACCTTTGGATAAATACATAAATCACCTATATTTATTTTTATCCCATCTATTTCAGTAGTTAATTGTAACTTTAAAAATTCTAAATCATTTATTGTATCTGCAACTATTTCTTGCATATAACACCTTCCTTTCCTTTTTTCAGTTTTATTATTATATTGATATTTTGTGATACTGTAAAGGTCAAATAAGGAAAGTTTTATAAATTAGTCACTTTTTTACAAAAAAGAACCTAGTCGCGAGGTTTTATAACAACACAGCGATTAGGTTCTTCTCCTACACTTTCGGTATATACATATTTATTATTATTTAATATGTTATGAACAAGTCTTCTTTGATAGGAGTTCATAGAGTCCATTTTTACTTCTACCTTTGTTTCTTTTACTTCCCTTGCTAACTTTTTGGCAAGTCGCTCTATTCTTCTATCATTTTTTTCTTTATAATCACTAACATCTATTAAGAAACGATAGTTAGTATTTATTTCTTTAGTAAGAATAGCATTTACTACTGTTGTTAAGGCTTTTAAATTCTTACCATCTTTTCCTATTAGTAAGGCATCATTAGTAGAATATAAACGATATGTTGGGGTATCATTATTAACTGTTATTTCTATTTCTACATCGAATCCCATATCTTTTAAAAGGCTCTTTATTTGTTTTTTTAGGTACTCTTTTACTTCTCTTTTTTCTATTACTTCTATCTCCACTTTTTTAGAAAGAAGTGTTTTCTTTTCTTCTTTGGTATTTATTATTAAGTTTTCTTCTAATTCTTGTAAATCAATCTTTGCTTTATTAACGGCTTCTTCATATGTTTTTCCAGTGTAATTATGTTTATTTAACATGTTTTTCCATCCCCCTTTTTACTACAATATTTTGAACTATAGCGAAGATATTACCTACTGACCAATATATTCCTAAAGCGGATGGCATAAAGAATGCTGTTATGATAATGATTGCACTCATCATAATAGGCATCATCTTCATAGATGGATCACTTGCTTGGTTACTTGTTGTTTTAAACATAAAGATTGTTGAACCACCAATTATAATTAGAAGGATTATATACATATAGAATGTTTCTGTTCCAAATCCTACTAGTGGGGTTGTTCCTAACTGTATTCCTAAAAAGTTTTCTTCAAATATTGCTGGTACCCTATTTATTGCTTCTAAGAATGCTAGTAATAGAGGTAGTTGAATAAATGAAATTAAACAACTTGTTAGGGGATTAAAATTATATTTTTTATAGACCATCATCATCTCTTGATTTTGTCTTAACATAGAATCTTGGTCTGTTTTACCTTCATATTTCTTTTGGATTCTAGCTAGTTCTGGAGAAGCTTTTTTCATCATTTCACTTTGAACAGCCATTTTTCTTGTAAATGGGAATAGTATTAATCTTATTATAATAGTAATAATTATTATACTAAGTGCAAAACTTCCTATATATTTACCTAATGTTAAGATTACAAATGCTAGTGGTTTAACAAATATTCCTGTCCATAGTCCATCATATTCGGTATCTCCTGGTGTAAATTCTGAACATTTTGGTAAGTCTTTTAATTTAACACCATTTTCTTCATATAACTTTCTAGTTTGTTTATTTTCTGGTTGACATAGAATATTTTCTGTTAATGATTGACCTGTTTCAGGATTTTGTACTGCTTTATTATCTTTATCTACTAAAGTTGTTGTACATCCTGTTGCTAGGAATAACAACATTACTACAATGATAATTTTTGATTTTATTTTTCTTTTCTTCATATAATGCTCCTTACTTAATTTTATCTAATAAATATTGTAAGCTTGTCTCAAGTTCTTGATAAGAGAGATTTAGACAGCTATTTCTTATTATTATAATACAATTATAGTTTTTTTCATAGTTTTTGTTATAGTTTCTTATAATTGCTCGAACTTTTCTTTTTAACATATTTCTAATATGAGCCTTCCCTACTTTCTTTGGAACTGTTATTCCATATTTAGTAGGAGAATCTTTCTTTTCTTTATAAAAGATAACGAAGTTATAGTTTTTAATCTTTTTACCTGTTTCTATTACTTCATCAAAGACTCTACTTTCTTTTACTATGTACTTCTTGTTCATTTAATCACGTCCTAAAGTTAAAAAAACACTGCAAAAACAGTGAATTTTATTTTACTAATTCTTTGCGTCCTTTCTTACGACGACTATTTAAAATATTACCAGCACTTGCTTTACGTGCGAAGAATCCATGTTTCTTTGCTCTTCTTCTTTGGTTTGGTTGATATGTTCTTTTCATTATAACACCTCCAGACTTGAAATCTACATTATTATAATAGGTAGTGATTATCTTTGTCAAGAAATTATTACCTTAAATATATTTAATTTTTCTTTTAATTTCTAAATTAGTAAATTTTTTTACTTTTGTTTCTTCTAAATTAGTAAATTCCTTACTCAAATTAAATAAATCTTCTTTGTCTGTTGTAAAATCTTCTTCCTTTAAACCCATATCATCTAATATAATTTCAGATGCATAATTTGTTACTTTTATTTCATCTTTTTCTTCTTCAGTTAGATCTTTTTTAGAATCTAGTTCAGTAAATCTTTTTTCTAATAAACCTATTTTTACTTTATTTTCAAAAGGAGTATTATATCCAATTAATTCTTCTTCTATAAGCGTTCTAATAGGTATATCTTTATCATATAATTTTTCTAATCTTCCAAGAATAAGATTAATTTCTTTTTTTATTCGTTCTTTACTTTCTAAAGTTTGATATATGGTTATTCCTCCCAAACTTCTATTATAATAATATTCTGGAATTTTATTTCTGTATGGTGAATGATAATTGTAATCATATTCAAATACATTTATCCTTTTTTTACTTTTTGTCACAAAAGAAAGATTTAAAGAGTTTTCTCTAACATCAGTAGGTTTATCAAATTTATTTATTTCTAAGGGTAATTTATTTTCCTTTATGAGTTTGATAGTCCTATTATAAATATTGTAAATTGAAGCATAACGAAAAATAGAAAGCTCAGTTAATATTTCTCTATTATCTAAGGCGATATAATCTTTTATAACTGAAAATTCTAATTCTATTAATGAGTCTAGATATTCAATCATCTCTTTTGATAATATTCCCTTATAACTTTCTAATAATAATAATTTTAGTTCTTCCTTTGATAATAATGGACTTTTTTCTTTATCTAATAATTTGTTTAATTCTTTCATTTGGAACCTCCCTTGATATTACAAATATGCACTTTCATTTCTATATTAACACATATTATCCACTAATTCCACAAGTAAGTGGAAAACTTTATTCACCATGTGGATTTAAAATTTGTGGAAAATGTGGAAAACTCTATTTTTTGTTGATATTTGTCGATTTAAACTGTGGAGAATTTTGTCGAAAAATTGTGGAAAACTAAAAAATTGAAAATTCCTATTCCTTTTTCCACAAATTTAGAGTATTATAATGGTAATTTAGGAAATTCAGGTGGGAGGTGATAGGGTGAATGTCGAAATTCTATGGCAAAATGTTCTGAAAGAGATAAAAGATGAACTTTCATCCCTAGCTTTCGACACTTGGTTTAGTGATGTTAAACTTGTAGAATTAGATAATGGGGTAGCGACTATTGAAGTACCTATGTCTATTCATAAAAAACATTTATCGGATAATTACTTTGAACTTATTAGAGTAGCTTTAAATAAAGTAACAGGGACTAACTTTGATTTAGAGTTCTTACTTCCTGATGAGATAGATAATAAAAAGATAGAAAAAGAGAAGGAAGAAGAAACGGTAAGAGAAGAGGGGGTTCCCAAATCTTTTAAAAATCAATCTAATTTAAATCCCAAATATAATTTTGAAAACTTTATAGTAGGTAGTAGTAATAAGTTTGCCCAAGCGGCTGCCTTATCTGTTGCCGAAAATCCTGGTAAAATGTATAATCCTTTGTTTATCTATGGAAATAGTGGATTAGGGAAGACCCATTTAATGCATGCGATTGGTAATTATATTGTGGAAAATTCTAATAGAAGAGTTCTTTATGTTACGAGTGATCAGTTTAGAGATGATTTTGTTGGTATTAATAAGAAAGACGAGAAGGGGACTAATTTCAGTTATATAGACTTCTTTAAGAATAAATATAGAAATATTGATGTCTTAATAATTGATGATATTCAGTTTCTTGGAGGAGCGACACAAACACAACAAGAGTTTTTCCATACCTTTACAAATCTTTATAATGATTCTAAACAGATAATCATTTCTTCGGATAGGTCTCCTAATGACTTGAAACTATTAGAGGAACGTCTTAGAACAAGGTTTTGTTGGGGACTTACTGTTAATATTTATCCACCTGATTTTGAACTTAGAAAAGAAATTCTTCGTAAGAAAATAATAGCAGGTAATTTTGAAGCAGAAATACCAGAAGATGTCATTGAATACATTGCTTCTAATATGGGAAGTGATGTAAGACAACTAGAAGGCTCTATCACTAGACTTGTTGCATATTCAACTATTATGGGAGGGGCTAGGATAGATATAAATCTTGCTATTGAGGCTTTGAAGGACTTTATTAGTAAAGGACTTAGTGAAAAGAATGATATTACTAGAATTCAAAAGATAGTATCAGAGTACTTTCAGATATCTGTTGAAGATATTAGAAGTAAGAAAAGAAGTAGTAATATTGCTTTTCCAAGACAAATTGCAATGTATTTGTGTAGAAAACTTACAAGTGAATCTTTTCCTAAGATAGGAACAGAGTTTGGAGGAAAGGATCATTCAACAGTTATGCACTCCGTTGAGAAAATTGAACAAGAAATTAAAAATAACAGTGATTTAGCAGGAATTATTAAAAAGCTAGAAGATGATTTAAAACCATGAGATGTTGATAAGTTTTAGTTTTAAACTTTTTATCCACAAGCATTGTTGATAAAATTTATGCTATAATATAAAGGAAAATTGTAGTTTTCCACATTTTCCACTCTATAAATAAAAATATATATTAAGAAAGAAGGAATAAATAATGAAATTTACAATAAAAAAAGAAGTGTTAATGGAAGCGATTAATAAAGTAAGTAAGGCAATATCGAGTAGGAATGTTATTCCAGTTTTAGCTGGTATTAAATTTGAACTTACTAGTAAAAAGTTAGTTTTAACAGCTAGTGATAATGATATTACTATTCAAACTTTTATAAACTGTGATGATGAAGAGATTATTAAAGTAAAAGAAGAGGGGAGTATTATTATTCAAGGTAAATATATTTCTGATATAGTTAGAAAATTACCTGATAAATATATTAATATAGAAGTAGTAGATGAACTTAAAATACTTATTTACACAGAAAATAGTGAATTTAATTTAAATGGTATTAGTGAAAGTGAATATCCTAATATAGATTTAGGGGAGAGTAAAAGTCATATAGAGCTTTCTCCTAGTGTTTTAAAAGAAATTGTTAATCAAACTGCTTTTGCAACTTCTATTGATGAGAATAAAGCGATATTAAATGGTATTAACTTTAATATAACAGGAGATATGTTAGAATGTAATGCAACTGATTCTTATAGATTAGCTAGAAAGGTTATTAAATTAGATAAGGTAAGTAAAGAAAATCAAAATATTGTAATTCCTAGTCGTAATTTAGTAGAATTTACAAGAATTATTGATGAAAGTGATGAGATGATAGAAATTCATATCTTTAATAATAAGATTTTATTTAAGTATCAAAACCTTTTATTTCAATCTAGATTAATAAATGGGACATATCCTAATACATCTAATTTATTACCTAAAGATTACTTAGTTAAATTACATTTTAATATTAATCAATTTTATGATGTAGTTGATAGAGTTAGTATTTTAACTAGTGATAAAGATAAAAATACAGTAACACTTGAAACAGATGGAAATAATTTAATTATGAAATCTTCTAGTGCTGAGATAGGTAGAGTAGAAGAGAAGATGACTGTTGAAAAAGATCAAGATATTGATGTAAAAGTATCATTTAGTTCTAAATATATGATGGATGCTTTAAAATCTTTTAATACAGAGACAGTAGAATTACATTTTGTAGGAGAAATTAAACCAATTTTATTAAAAAGTTCAGAAGATGAAAGCTTAACTCAGTTAGTTTTACCTATTAGAACTTATTAAAAAAATGATAATTTTAAGGAAAAAGTAAGAAAATTTTACTTTTTTTTTAGTTTTGTGACAAAAAAATACCTTTTTCGACAATATAATATAGTAGACTGATAGCAAAGCAAGAAATTGCTTTTGAAGGGGGAATTTTTATGAAAGATTATGAAATTAATGATGAAACACTTGCGATTATGCCAGGTAAAGATTTATGGGATTCTGTTGTTGTTGAAGATGACTGTAACTATGAGGTTAAAATGAAACCTTTGGAAATAGTTGATTATAGTTGTAAATATTTTGGAAGTTCTTATCCTGGAAGAAAAGAAGGGTCTAAAGGTATTTTAAATAGTAGTTATAAATTGCCTATTTTAGTTGAAGATACTAGAAATTTGGTGTTTTTTCCTACTACTAGCCCAATTGACGATGATTGTAGTTGGATTTCTTTAAAAAATATTAAATCATACCGTAGACTTGATCCAAATAATACTGAGGTTGAATTTAAAAATGGTAAGTTATTGAAAGTTAATATTTCTTATAATTCATTTGATAATCAAGTTATGAGAGCAAGTAGATTAGAGTCAATTACAAGAAACAGAAGAGAAAAAGCAGAAAAAGCAAAATAATTGCTTTTTTTCTGTTTATTTAGGGGTAAATATGATATAATATTCTTGCGTGTATAGGAGTACTAAAATAGGGTGTAGGTGATTATATGGTCGTTTTTTTAGGCAATTATGATAATTAGGTCATTAAAAGTTACGAATTTTCGTAATTATGATAGATTTAATATAACTTTAGGTAGTAAAATGAATATTTTTATTGGAAATAATGCTAGTGGTAAGACAAATATTTTAGAAGCTATCGCTATATTAGGAATTACTAAATCCTTTAGAAATGGATTAGACTGTGATGTTATTAAGTTTGGTAGGAAGAAAGCAGTTATAGAAGGTAGAGTCTTAAATAATAAGCATCTAAAGGATTTAAAGATAGAGTTTTTAGAGAAAGAAAAAAATATCTATGTTAATTCTAAAAAAGTAAAAAAATATGCTGATTACCTTTCTAATTTAAATATTATTGTTTTTACACCTAATGATTTAGATATTATAAAGGGTTCACCTAGTATTAGAAGAAATTTACTTAATATGACTTTATCACAAATTTCTTATTCTTATTTAGTTACTTATAATGAATATAATAAAATCTTAAAGACACGTAATGAATATCTTAAAATTCTATTTACTAATGGGATAGCTGATAAGACTTATTTAGATGTTTTAACAGATAAGTTAGTAGAGAAAGCTGTTTTAATTTATCAAGAAAGATATAAGTATCTATCTTTAATTAATAGTTATATTAGTGATATTTATAATAATATTACAGAAGATAATAGAGTTATAAAGATAGAATATAAACCTAATATAGTTATTAATAATTATGAAGTAGAAGGTATAAGAAAATCTTTAACTGATACTTATAAAAAGAATTATAGAAGAGAATTAAGCTCTGGTATGACGCTATTTGGGCCTCATAGAGATGATTTTTGCTTTATTATGGATAATAATACTGATATGAAGATTTATGCGTCTCAGGGGCAGCAGAAATGTGCTGTGCTAGCTTATAAACTTGCTTCTATTCCAATATTTAAAGAAAATAATGGTAGTAATCCAGTACTTCTTTTAGATGATATTTTTAGTGAACTTGATTTAAATAAGAGAAATAAGCTTTTAAAATATGTTAGTGAAGATATTCAAAGTATTATAACAACAACTGATTTAAAAAATATTTCCAAGAAAACTTTAGATAGTGCAATTATTTTTAAAGTTAATGATGGAAAAGTGGAGAGGAGTTAAAGTATGGAAGAAAAAGTAGAGAATAATTATGATTCTTCAGCGATACAGGTACTTGAAGGATTAGAAGCTGTTAGAAAAAGACCTGGTATGTATATTGGTTCTACTAGTTCTAGGGGACTTCATCATTTAGTATGGGAGATTGTTGATAATGCTATAGATGAAGCTTTAGCAGGATATTGTACACATATTGAAGTTACTATTAATAAAGATAATAGTATTACAGTAAAAGATGATGGTAGAGGTATTCCTGTTGATATTCATCCTAAGACTGGTAAGAGTACAGTAGAAACTGTTTATACAGTGCTTCATGCCGGAGGTAAGTTCGGAGGTGGAGGATATAAAGTATCGGGAGGACTTCACGGTGTTGGTGCTAGTGTAGTTAATGCTTTATCAGATTGGCTAGAAGTTAAAGTTTATCGGGGTGGAAAAGTATATTACCAAAGATATCAAACAGGTGGTAAACCTGTAGAAGCTTTAAAAGTGATAGAAGAATGTGATATTAATAGAACTGGTACTACTGTAACTTTTAAGCCAGATGATCAAATATTTACTGAAACAACAGTATATGATTACGATATTTTAAAGACAAGACTTCGTGAGTTAGCATTTTTAAATAGAGGACTTCGTATTACTTTATATGATGATAGGGAAGATCCTAAGAAAGATAGTTTCCATTATGAAGGTGGTATTCGTGAATATGTAGAGATGCTTAATAAGAATAAAAATCCTATACATCCTACAATTATTGATATAACTGGTGTAATGCAAGATATTTCACTTGAAGTAGCTTTACAATATAATGAGTCATATAATGCAGCGATATATTCTTTTGTTAATAATATTACGACACCAGAAGGTGGAACACATGAAGATGGTGTAAGAAGGGCATTAACAAGAATTTTAAATAAGTATGCACAAAATAATAATTTATTAAAAGATAAAGATGATTCTTTAACAGGTGATGATGTTAAGGAAGGTATTACGATGATAATATCAATTAAACATCCTAATCCACAGTTTGAAGGACAAACTAAGACAAAACTTGGTAATAGTGAAGTTAGAAGTGTTGCTGATAAGATTTTTTCAGAACCATTTGAAAGATTTTTATTAGAACATCCTGATGAAGCGAAAATTATTATAGAAAAGTGTATAACTGCTTCACGTGCTAGAGTTGCAGCGAAGAAAGCAAGAGAGTTAACTCGTCGTAAGGGTGACTTAGATATGACTAATGTTTGGGGTAAACTTAATGATTGTAAGAGTAAAGATGCGGGAGAATGTGAAATATTCTTAGTCGAGGGGGACTCTGCAGGTGGTTCTGCTATTAAAGGAAGAAATAGTATGACACAAGCGATTTTACCTTTACGTGGTAAGATTTTAAATGTTGAGAAAGCAAGACTTGATAGAGCTTTATCTAACGAAGAAATTAGAACGATTATTACAGCTTTTGGTACAGGAATAGGGGAAGAGTTTGATTTATCTAAACTTCGCTATAATAAAATTATTATAATGACTGATGCTGATGTTGATGGTTCACATATTAGAGTTTTACTTTTAACATTATTTTATCGTTTCTTTAGACCTATTGTAGAAGAAGGTCATGTCTATGCGGCACAACCTCCACTTTATAGAATTACCCACGGTAAAACACGTAAATATGTTTTGGATGAAGCAGAACGTGATGAATATTTGGCAACACTTGCTCCTAATACTAAATATGAAATAACTCGTATGAAAGGTTTAGGAGAAATGGATGCTGAAGAGTTAAATGAAACAACTATGGATATTAGAAAACGTGTTTTAAGACAAATAACAATAGATGATGCAGTTGCAGCGGATGAAGTATTTTCACAACTTATGGGTGAAGAAGTGGCACCTCGACGTGAGTTTATTGAAGAAAATGCAACTTATGCAACAATAGATGTTTAGGAGGTAAGTTATGGATAGATTAGAACAAAATAATATAGTAAAAGAAGTAAAAGATTCTTTTCTTGATTATTCGATGAGTGTTATTACATCAAGAGCGATACCTGATTTAAGAGATGGTTTGAAACCTGTTCATCGTCGTATTTTATATTCAATGTATGAGTCTGGTTATACTCCTGATAAACCTCATAAGAAGTGTGCTAAGACAGTAGGAGAGGTTATGGGTAATTATCATCCACACGGAGACAGTTCAATTTATGAAGCGATGGTTAGAATGGCCCAGGATTTCTCTTATAGATATATGTTAATTGATGGGCATGGAAACTTTGGTAATATTGAAGGTTATGGGGCTGCAGCGATGCGTTATACCGAGGCTAGACTTTCAAAGATTTCGCTTGAGTTATTAAGAAATATTAATAAAAATACTGTTGACTTTATGTCTAACTTTGATGAATCTTCTAAAGAACCTGTAGTTTTACCATCACGTTTTCCTAATATTTTAGTTAATGGTACTACTGGTATTGCTGTTGGTATGGCAACAAATATACCTCCTCATAACTTAAAAGAGGTTATAGATGGTTGTGTTGCATACATTGATAATCCTGATATTGATGTAGATGGTTTAATGCAATATATTAAAGGTCCAGATTTTCCAACTGGGGCATCAATACTTGGAAATAGTGGTATTAAAAAGGCTTATGAAACTGGTAGAGGAACTATTACTATTAGAAGTAAGGCACAAATTGAAGAGAAGAATGGTAGACAATATATAATTATTGATGAAGTTCCTTATGGTGTTAATACTTCTGAATTAAAGAACAAAGTAGCAGAACTTGTTCATAATAAGACAATAGAAGGTATTTCTGATTATCATTCTGATTTAAAAGATGGTATAAAAATAACTATTACGTTGAAAAAGGATGCAAATGCGCAAGTTGTGTTAAATAAGCTTTATAAACATACACAATTTCAAACTAGTTATGGAATAATCTTCTTAATGTTAGACCAGGGTGTTCCTAAAACATTAGGTTTAAAGGATATTATTGCAAAATATATTGATTTCCAAAGAGAAGTTATTATTAGAAGAACTAAATTTGATTTAGATAATGCTGAAAAACGTGTTCATATATTAGAAGGTTT